>NZ_JBXAXZ010000001.1:0-300000 GCF_056782055.1 Dellaglioa sp. CoH-57-MRSF-16
TGTTCAGTTTTCAAAGATCTACTTGGTTGCTTTTGACAACTTTTATATCATATCAAGGATTTCGTTAATTGTCAAGAACTTTTTTAATTAATTAACTGGTCACATTTGAATTAGTTGTTTACTACTGAAGCAACGTTTATTACTTTACCAAGAATAATCACCTTCGTCAAGCCTTTATTTAAATTAAATCTAAATCAATGAATGTAAACGTGTACATCGTGTTTTATTATTACTTTTACTGCTGAAATAAAAGTAAAAAAAGAGTATTGTCACATAGCGACAATACTCTCATATAATATTATTCATCAAAAATAATCCTATAAAATAATTTAAAAATATTTATTGATTATCATCTGGTCTCATAGTTGGAAATAATAACACATCTCTGATAGATTGTGCATCAGTCATTAACATAACCAACCTATCTATTCCAATTCCTAAACCACCTGTTGGTGGCATACCATATTCGAGTGCTTCAATGAAATCTTCATCGATTCCTTCCGCTTCATCGTTACCATCTTCACGTTCTTCAACTTGGGACTCAAATCGCTCTCTTTGATCAATGGGGTCATTTAACTCAGTAAATGCATTAGCATATTCTGTACCTAAAATATACATTTCAAAACGATCCGTAAATCTTGGATCATCTTCATTTTTCTTTGCTAAAGGCGAAATTTCTAAAGGATGTCCATAAACAAAAGTAGGATCAACAATTGTATCTTCAACAAATTTTTCGAAAAATTCATTAATGATATGGCCAACTTTCCAATATGTTTCATATTTAACATGATGTTCATCTGCCAATTTTTGTGCTTCTTCAACTGACATTTCTTTCCAAAAATCCACTCCAGTTACGGACTTAATAGCATCTACCATATGAACTCTTGCAAATTTTTTATTAAAATCTACTTTTTTTCCATCATATTCAATAATTCCGTCATTTGAAATTACATCTGCGACTGCTTTAAAAATGCCTTCAGTTTCATCCATTACATCATGGAAGTCATAGTATGCAACGTACGTTTCAAGCATTGTAAACTCAGGATTATGTTTTGTATCAATTCCTTCATTACGGAACACTCGACCAATTTCGTATACTTTTTCCATTCCACCAACGATAAGTCGTTTTAAATGTAATTCTAGTGCAATTCTCAAGTATAGTTCAATATCTAACGCATTATGATGTGTTGTAAATGGTTTAGCTGATGCTCCACCTGCTTGGTTATGCAGTACTGGCGTTTCAACCTCAATATATCCATTACCATCTAAATAACGTCTTACAGCTGAAATAATTTGACTACGTTTCATAAATCGATCAAAGCTTTCACGATTTGTGATTAAATCAAGATATCTTTGTCTATAGATTTGTTCTACATTTTGCAAACCATGAAATTTATCTGGTAATGGTCGTAATGCTTTTGATAGGAAAGTAACTTCTGTTGGGCGAATCGTTAATTCACCCATATCTGTTTTCATAACATCACCTGTTATACCAACAAAATCACCAATATCTGAACGTTTAAAGATATGATATGTATCTTCACCTACAACATCTTTACGGACATATAATTGTAAACGTCCATCTTTATCCTGAATATCAGCGAAACTCACTTTACCTTTACCACGTTTAGACATTAATCTACCTGCGATAGTAGCTTGGATATCCATACCATCAAGTTCTTCTTTAGTTAATGCATCATACTTATCATGTAATGCTTTAGTCATGTCTTTACGTTCAAAGCGGTGTCCAAATGGATCGACCCCTGCTTCGCGAAGTTCAACAACTTTTTCACGACGTACCTTTAATTGATCATTCATACTTTGTTCTTGCTTTACCATATTATATCCCTCACTTAATTACATATTTCACTTACTATCATGCCAATTAACCCAATAAAATGCAACTAATTCTATGCTTCTTTTTGCATTAATTTGAATTCACGTTCTTTTGTATCTTCTAAAAATTTATCAAATATCGTTATCATAGTAGCTTCTGAATTTGCTTCATTCAATGCTGCTTTAGCACGAGCTGAACGCGAAATACCTTTTAAGTAGTATGCTGCTTGACTTCTGAATTCTTTAGGTCCAATAACCTCACCCTTTATCTGGCAAAGTGCGTGCAAGTGTTCTTTAGCAACTAAAATTTTATCAGATGCTGAAGGTTCAGCAATGAGTTCACCTGTTTCAAGGTACGTTGCTGTCTGCCTAATCATCCACGGATTTCCTAATGCAGCACGGCCTATCATAACAGCGTCGGCACCGACTTCATCTAACATCTTCTTTGCATCTTGTGGCGTTTTAATATCACCATTACCCATAAAAGGAATTGTTTTTAAATTACTTTTAACTTCATGTAAAATATTCCAATCTGCTTTACCATTATACAACTGGAAACGTGTTCTTCCGTGCATTGCAAGTGCAGCTGCACCACCTTGTTCAGCAGCTAAGGCATTTTCAACTGCTAAAATATGATCTTCGTCCCAGCCTGTTCTCATTTTAACTGTTACCGGAATTGACAGCTCATTAGTAACCGCATCAACCATTTCGTATACTTTATCTGGATCAAGCAACCAACGTGCGCCTGCGTCTGTTTTTGTTACTTTAGGTACAGGGCAACCCATATTAATATCGACTATGTCGGCTGACGTGTGTTCTTCAACAAACTTAGCAGCAGCAACCAATGTTTCCTTATCTCCGCCAAAAATTTGAACGCTAACTGGATGTTCTCTTGGATCTACAAACAACATGCTCAACGTTTTTTTATTTCTAAATTGGATTCCTTTATCAGAAATCATTTCACAAACTACTAATCCAGCACCAAAATCCTTACAAATCATTCTGAATGCCGCATTTGTTACACCTGCCATAGGTGCAACAACTACTTGATTAGGAATTAATATATCGCCAATTTTCCATTCCATTCTATTCACCTCATCGTTTTTTACACTTACTATTGTTTAGTATCATAACACAAATCATATATTGATAAAATTTATTTAGCTGAACCCTCTAATAATTTCATTAATTCATTTTCAGAATATTGATATCGATTTCCACAAAAACGACAAACAGCTTCGGCACCATGATCCAATTCGATCATTTCAGTGATATCGCTTTTTGGCAAACTAGCTAATGAACCGTAAAATTTATCTTTTGAACAATCACATTCGAACGCAACTGGCATTGTATCCAAGATATTAACATTTTCTTTACCAAACATCAGATATATAATATCTTCTGGCGTTTTACCATCTCTTAGCAATTCTGAAATCATAGGCATTTCTGCTAATTTTTTTTCTAAATTATCGATAACTTCATCAGTTGCGCCAGGCATTACTTGAATCATAAACCCACCGGCCACTTCGATTGTATTGTCCGTGTTCACAAATACAGATAATCCAACTGATGATGGAATCTGCTCTGATTTAGCTAAATAGTAAGTAAAGTCTTCGCCAAGTTCACCTGAAACCAATGGGACTTGTCCCGTAAACGGTTCCTTCATACCCATATCTTTTGTTACTGCCATTGATCCAGTTGTTCCAACGGCACCTTTAACATCAATTTTATTTTTTTCATTTAATGGTAAATGAACGTGGGGTTCACTCAGATATCCTTTAACTGTTCCATCAGCGTTACCATCAATTACGATAGCACCAACTGGCCCATCACCATTAATTTTAACGGTCATTTTTTCATCGGCTGACAATGTAGATGTACTTAGTAATAATGTTCCTATTAGGCTCCGCCCAAGTGCAGCTGATGCTGCGCTCCATGTGTCATGTCTCCTTTGTGCTTCAGCAACCGTATTTGTCGCAGTAACAGCATATACTCTTAATTTACCGTCAAAGGCCAAACTTTTTACAAGATAATCTTTCATTCGTTTTCTCCTTAAATAATTCATTTTAGACCAACAAGAACTCCGATAGATAATCCATCGGAGTTCTTAAGTAACGATTATTTATCGTCTTTATTCACTTTGGGGTAAAAAACAACCGTTTTAGATAAATCAACTTCATCTGTTTCTTCAGCTATTTTTTTTGCATCTTTACGTTCTAATTCTTTTTTTGTTGCTTCAAAAGAACCATCTTTTTCACTCGGAAATTCATTTGCATCGTCTTTTTCTGGCATTTTGCCATCTTCGAACAAGCTTAAAATTTCTTTTTCATCAAGTGTTTCAAATTCTAATAACTTATCAGCAATCAATTTATGCTGTTCTCTATGTGCTTCAATAATTTCTTTAGCAAGTTTCATACCTTCTTCAGATAGACGACGAACCTCAGAATCAATAATGTCAGCCGTATTGCTTGAGTAAGCAGCACTTGGTTGACCTGAACCACCAGCGAACATTTGGCTATTGCCTTCTAATTGAACAGGTCCGAGTTTTTCACTCATTCCATATTCAGTAACCATTGAGCGAGCCATTTGTGTTGCTTGTTGGAAATCGTTTGATGCGCCTGAAGATTGTTCATTGTAAACAATTTCTTCAGCTGCACGTCCACCCATTAATCCAGCAATTTGTTCACTCATATCTTTTTTAGACAATAACATTTGATCTTCTTTTGGTAACATGATTGCGTAACCGCCAGCACGACCTCGAGGGACAATTGTTACTTTGTGAACAACTCTAGCATCATTTAGGACTAATCCAACAATTGTATGTCCGGCTTCATGGAATGCAACTGTTTGACGTTCTTTTTCATTAATCGTACGATCACGTTTTGCTGGTCCCGCAATAACACGATCCTCAGCTTCATCCATATCGCTTGCATCAATTTTTGATTTATTACGACGAGCAGCTAATAATGCAGCTTCATTTAAAAGATTTTCTAAATCAGCACCAACAAATCCAGGTGTCTGCTTAGCAATAACTTTTAAATCAACATCAGATGCTAACGGTTTGTTTTTTGCATGAACATTAAGAATAGCCTCACGACCCTTAACATCTGGGCGACCTACTAAAACTTTACGATCAAAACGACCAGGACGTAAAAGTGCTGGATCCAGAACATCCGAACGGTTAGTAGCTGCAATTACAATCACACCTTCTGTACCCGTAAATCCATCCATTTCAACAAGTAATTGGTTCAATGTTTGTTCACGTTCATCATTACCGCCACCTGTACCAGAGCCACGACGACGTCCGACAGCATCAATTTCATCAATAAAGATAATTGATGGTGCAGTTTTCTTAGCATTTTCGAACAAATCACGTACACGACTTGCCCCAACACCGACAAACATTTCTACGAAATCAGAACCGGAAATTGAATAAAATGGTACTTCAGCTTCACCAGCTACTGCTTTTGCGAGTAAAGTTTTACCAGTACCAGGAGGTCCCTCTAGGAGAACACCTGATGGGATTCGAGCGCCTAAATCAGCAAATTTGCGTGGTGATTTTAAGAATTCAACAACTTCAACAAGTTCTTGCTTTTCTTCTTCTGCACCGGCAACATCAGCAAAACGAACTTTATTATCTTTTTTCTCGGAAGGTTTTGTTTTTGATTTACCAAAGTTCATCACCTTACCGCCACCACCGCCACCTTGTCCTGCTTGTCCCATCATAAGATAGAAAAAGCCGACCATTAATACAAGTGGAATAACCGTAATTGCTAATTGCAACCAGATACTATCTGATTGTTCTTCTTTTGTATCCATTTTTGTCTTTGTTGCTTCAGATGATTTCAAAATTTGTGCCATATTTGAATCATTTTGAATAACTGTTGACGTAAAGTTTTTAACTTTTGTTGTTTTCTTTGAAGCTGGAATTAATGAGAACCCAGTATCCTTGCTCTTTTCTGTTTGAGCTTTCTTATAAGTCCCTGTTATTTTGTAGACACCACCTGATGGTTGAATATCAAATGATTTCACTTGGTTTGATTGTAATTTTGAGACAAATTCACTTGATTGAATTTCTTGTGTTTCCGTTTTGCTGTTTCCATCAAAAAAGAAGTACATTACACCCATTATCCCAAGCATGATAACTATGTAAAATAAACTATTTTTAAAAAGTCCATTTTTAGGATTGTTTTTCATATCTACTCTCCTGCCCGTTTTTCTTTATTTTTATTTCAACTATCGTTTGAATAGGATACACTATATCACAATTGACATTCTTTGACCATTATTTTACTCTGTATAAATTTCAGGTTTCAAGACGCCAATATATGGTAAGTTCCTATATTTTTCAGCATAATCTAATCCATAACCAACTACAAATTCATTTGGAACTTCAAATCCTGCATAATCAACGTTAACAGTCACTTTACGACCTTCTGGTTTGTCCAACAACGAACAAACCTTAACAGATTTTACATTTCTATTGTTAAACAGATCGATTAAGTAAGCTAAAGTTTGTCCTGTATCCACGATATCTTCAACAATAATCACATCTCTGCCTTTAACATCAATATCTAAATCTTTGATAATCTTAATCTCACCAGTTGATACGGTACCATCCCCATAGCTCGAAACATTCATAAAATCAACTTCTGCATAATCTGCAACATTTTTAGCAATGTCAGCCATAAAAAGATAGGCGCCCTTTAATATACAAACAAGCAATGGATTTTTGCCTTGATAATCAGCGGTAATCTGTTTTCCTAATCGCCGAGTAACATCTTGAATTTCTTGCTCACTGTAAAGAACTTTTTTGATATCTTCATCCATACACTTTAGCCTCTTCCCTGACCTTGTTTTTTTAAAACGATTATGTCTTGTATTTTATCAGTTTCAACGGTGTCTGACAATTGAGATTTTTTATAATTTATTAACCAAATGATTCGCTTAGTATTAGTTTCTAATACCCAAGCCTGATTACGGTCATTACTACTTATTTTTTGATCAATAAATATTTTTTTTATTTTTTGTTTTGCACTATTTCCTATGTCGATATAATCGCCTGGCAACCGATGTCTCAAGCTAAGCCCCTCTTCAACAATAGAGTGATCAACCATCATATAATCTTTTATAGTTACTTCATCTAGATTAATCTCTTCAGCTTTAAATACGCCAATTTTTTCATTATTATTTAAATTAACCCATGAATTCATACCGAGTATTATTTTTTCAGAAGTACTTTCAATTATTTTCTCTTTTTGAATGAAATCCATGTACTCATATTTTTTAACAAATAATTGATCATCACCTAAATTAAGTTCACCCTGTGGTTTTTTTTCATTCAGCAGTAACTGGCTAATTTGCTGTATTTGGTCTTCTTTTAAGAAAACACCATGTTCTTCAGCGATTTTTTTCAATATCGGCTTTTGCCACCTTGTTTCCAACGTGGTCCACATTTTTATTTTAAATCCTGAAGCATATTTGATTTCTTTTATTTTTTCACTAATTGCTTCATCTGCTAAATCTAATAGGTTCGTTAACTGATCTGCATAACTTTGTGCATGCTTAATTACTTGTTTATTATTTTCAAGCATTTTCGGTATAATTTCTTTTCTAACTCGATTTCTAAAAAAATCACTTAATTGATTCGTTTCATCTTCAAAAAAAACAATGTTTTCATGCTTTGCGTACTGCCGAATAGCCTGTTTTGTGAACAAAAGTAACGGTCTAACTAACATCCCTGGTCCAAATGATCTAGTTTGACTGATACCCGTTAACTGTCTGATATCTCCGCCACGAATTCCTTTCATAACAAGTGTTTCGAGCTGGTCATCTGCTTGATGCGCTGTCATTAACGTTGCATAAGTTTCTGATACCATTATTTGCTCAAAAAAATCATATCTCATTTTGCGCGCTGCATTTTCAATACCATTTAATCCATGTTCATGTACTGGCCAAACTTTTTTATATAATTTAAATTGATGATCTAGACAATACTTTTCGATGAACTCAGTTTCAATACGGCTCTGCTCTCTTAATTGATGGTCAATGTAGGCAACGCCTATCTCAGGCCGGATTTCATCTGGTAATCGTTGCAACAAATCCATGAGGACCATTGAATCAACACCTGTTGAAACAGCAACCAGAATTTTTTCAGGACTACCAAGTAGCCGATATTGAGCCTCAAATCTTGTATTCAGCAAAACTTTTCTCCTTTTTTCATTAAAAAAAGAGTGGTTTAAAATTTTCATTTCAACCACTCATCTTTAAAATTCGTTATTAATTACGTCGGCCACCACGGCCACCGCGCTTACCTTCAGTACTTCTCTTTAATGAAACTAACCGATCTTCACTATCTTTCAAAAAGCCTGACAACAATGAATCGAAGTCATCTTTTTGAGGTTCAACTTTTTTAGTCTGATAGCGATTCTTACCACCATTTGATGGACGAGAACCAGTCGATGCGCGAGTATCTTTATTAAATGTTTTCTGTGGACGAGATTTTGTTTCTGTTACTTGAGGCTTATCAACAGCTTTTCGTATTGATAAACTTATCTTACCATCGTCGCCAATGGATAAAACTTTAACTGTGACTTCATCCCCAACAGTTAGTGCATCATGAATATCTTTGATGAATCCATCAGAAACTTCACTAATATGTACTAATCCTGTTTTTCTGTCACCCAAATCAATAAATGCACCGAAATTTGTAATTCCTGAAACTTTACCTGAAACTTTCTCTCCGACTTCAATAGACATAAAAAAGTTGTTCCTCCTTAGATATATATACCATACTAGTATACCACGCTATAAACCTTGATACAAAGTTAAATCACGGGTAATTCTATCCCTGATTGATTAGTTTTTTAAATTTGCTTTATCACTAGGAAAACTATAGACAGTTTCACCTTTTTTAGAGAAATAATATTTTTCACGAATTAATTTTAATAAATAATCGTTATCATTTAATTGTTTAATTTGAAATTTAAGATCTTTTTGATTTGCTTTAGCTTTTTTTAATTTCGTTTGTTCAACTGCTGTTTCTTGCTTATAATGTGCAACCTTAAGCTTGGTTGAAATTAACTGTACGCTAAAGAAAATGATTATAATTATTAAAACAGCTCCTAATCCAATCATACGGCGGCGGTGAATAGTTACCAATCGTTGATCTTTTTTTCTTTCTGTTTTATTAGCTTTCATAAAATCATTATCTAAAAATTTAATTTTCGATTTATTATCGGCCATCTTGTCTCCTAACCCAATAAAGGACTCCAATTAAAAATCGATAATTATCGACTTTCTTCTGTATAAACTTCAGAAACAACTTCATATAAATCAATTGATTCTGCTTTTTTCGTTGTTTCTTTAAGCGCCATAACTCGAACAGTCAGCGTTTTATTACCAAATTGGATTGTTAACTCATCCCCAACAACAACATCTGTTGAAGATTTTGCCATTTTATCATTAATCATAATTCGACCCTTATCTGCAATTTCTTTTGCAACTGTACGACGTTTAATAATACGTGACACTTTTAAAAATTTATCTAATCTCATTAGTTAATCCCCTTTATTTATCTTATAAATTTTTTTAAAATACGTTTTCCAAATGGAAAGCTTAGCCATTCTCGAATCGAAAATAATTCCCATTTAACTGCTAAACCACCAAATATTCCAGCACCAATAGATCCAGAAACGAGCGCTATAATGCCACTCAACAATCGCTTGTCATTCGTCCAATTAATTAACTGATTATCTAATAAATAAACCACAATTCCCATAATTACACAAATTAAAGTTAATTTCATCATAAATTTGGGATCAATTAGTAACTGTCTAATCTCACTGGGTGACATAACCCACATGGCAATTAATACAAGTAATAAACTTAAGATTGTCGCAATACTTGCTCCAACTGTTCCTAATATAGAAACTAGGTAAAAATTAATACTCATTTTAAGTAACAATCCGATAATCAAAGCAATGACTGACGTACGATACAATCCCAGACTCTGTAGGACGCTGTTGTATGTTCCAATAACTGCTGCTAAGAAAATACTAAACATATAAACCGATAATGTACCATTTTGAAGTTGATCCCCAAATAAAGATTGGTTAACAAGTGGCATAACAGCAATCAGTCCGATGGTTGCCGCCATCGATAACGCCACCGTTATGTGCACTAACATCCCAGCATATCGTTGAAAATCCTTTTTTCGGTTTTCACGACGGGCCGAAGCCAGAGATGGCAATAACATCGAAGAGAACCCAACAGAAATAACTAGTCCAAGTTGTACTAAAGGCTGTGCACGGTCATAGACTCCTTTTAACGATTTTGCAATATTATTTGAATAACCAAAGTGCACTAATCCGTTTTTCACTGTGAATGAATCAACTAATTGTAATAGCACCATCATTGCTGCAAATAGACAGATGATAAGACCCTCCGAAAATAATTTTTTAGAGGTTATCAGTAATCTTTGCCAGTTTGTTTGAAGCCTAGTCTTCCTAAATTCAACCCTGTAAAAGTGAATAAAAGAAACACTTGCGCCAATAGCACCAATAGTTGCCCCAAACATTGCCCATGCTCCCATCGAATATAATGACATATTATTTTCAACCGCAATGTATGCCGCTAAAATAATGAGTCCAACACGTAATAGTTGTTCAACAACTTGGGAGACAGCAGTTTTGTTCATTTCAAAAATACCTTGATAATAACCACGTCCCACTGCTAAAACAGGTAAAAATAAGAACATAAATGAAACACTTTTAATTAAGCCTGCTAACTGTCCATCACCCATAGCTGTCGCAATCCATGAAGCTCCTAATTGTAAGCCAGAAAAGATAACTAAACTAAATATACTTAAAACAATAAATATATCATGAGACAATTTTATTTTATCTTCTTTCGAAGGCTCTTCAGCAATTAACTTACTAATGTAGACGGGAAATCCAGTCAAAGCAAAAGTCATCCCTATCCCATAAATAGGATAAACTTGCTGATAAATATAGAAGCCCGTATCTCCGACTAAATTTTGGAATGGCACTCGGTAAATGGCACTCAAAATCTTGGCAATTAGTGAGGCAATCGATAGAATCATTGCACCACGCATTAAATGTCTAAGTTGCTTATTTCCCATATCATTTCGATTCCTTTTTTATTAGTTAGCTGCAGTCACTGACCCAACGGATTCGCTTAACGCTTGAATAAAGTTTTGTAATTCAATCAACCAGTCAGTCTCAGTCATCTTAGGTTGAATCACTAAAATCACACGCATTTGTTTGCCCTGAGTTTTTAATGACGCTTTTAATTTTGTTGCTGATAATGCCATGAAAATTGCTTCCGTACCCAGCAATGTCGTTCCTTTTTCTGAAACAGAAACAATTAACTGGTCTTTATCTTTTTTAATTTTATCAACTAATGCCTTATCGGCAAATAATTTAAGTAAGCCAATTTCCATTAAGTTATTCACTTCAGTTGGAAATTCGCCGAAACGATCAATTAAATCACCTTGTACTTCCAAATATTGATCATAATTATCAAGCTGTCGAATACGTTTATAAATTTCAATTTTTTGACGCTGATCATCAATGTAAGATGATGGTAAATAAGCTTCAATATTAATGTCAATTTCAGAATCTGATTTAGGCTCAGCTTTTTTACCTTGTTTTTTATTCACAGCTTCTGTCAACATCTGTGTATATAAATCATATCCAACAGAATCAATGAAACCATGTTGTTGTCGGCCCAATAGATTTCCTGCTCCACGAATAGATAAATCTCGCATAGCAATTTTAAATCCAGAACCCAATTCGGTGAAGTCTTTGATTGCTTCTAAGCGTTTTTCGCTCACTTCAGTCAAAACCTTATTAGGTTTATACATAAAGTAGGCATACGCAATTCGACTACTACGACCAACACGACCACGTAACTGGTAAAGTTGCGCCAATCCCATGTGGTCAGCATTTTCGACAAATAATGTATTAGCATTAGAAATATCTACGCCCGTTTCAATAATTGTCGTTGTTACCAACACATCATAGACACCTTGAATGAAATCATACAAGACATTTTCTAATTGATTTTCAGTCATTTGACCATGGATATACGCGACACTAGCTTCAGGAACCATAATCTCAATTTCTGAAACTACTTTTTCAATATCTTCAACTCGATTATGCAAATAAAAAACTTGTCCACCACGTTGAAGTTCACGTTGTATTCCATCTCGAATAGTTCCACCATTTTGTTCCATTACATAAGTTTGAATTGGGTAACGGTTCAATGGTGCCGTTTCAATTACTGATAAATCGCGAACCCCAAGCATCGACATATTAAGTGTCCTTGGGATTGGCGTTGCCGTTAACGTTAAGACGTCCACTTGTGACTTAAACTCTTTGAGTCGTTCTTTATGTTTCACACCAAACCGTTGCTCTTCATCAACAATTAACAATCCTAAATCAGCAAATTGAATATCTTTCGATAAAATTCGATGTGTCCCAACGACAATATCTAATGCACCACTAGCCATTTTATCAGTTGTTTCTTTAAGTTGTTTCTTTGTTCTAAAACGAGATAAAATCCCAATTTCAACTGGAAATCCTTCGAATCGATTAATCATTGTTTCGTAATGTTGTTGCGCTAACACCGTTGTAGGCACTAATAAAGCAACCTGTTTATTATCTTGAATGGCTTTAAAAGCGGCACGTAACGCGACTTCTGTTTTCCCAAAACCTACATCACCAATCAATAAACGATCCATTGGTTTCTTTTGTTCCATATCGTGCTTAATTTCATTTGAACTTCTAATTTGATCTTCAGTTTCAGAGTATGGAAATGCATTTTCAAATTCCATCTGATAATCGTTGTCCTTTGAAAATTGAAATCCAACTTCTGCTTCACGTTCAGCATACAATGCAACTAAATCATCAGCAATATCTTCAATTTTAGCAGCAACTTTATTTTTCGTTTTGGTCCATTCAGTACCACCCAATTTGTTAATTCTAGGTGACTTAGATTCAGAAGAAACATACTTTTGAACCATGTTTAATTGGGTTACTGGAATAAATAATTTAGCTTCATCCCGATAAGAAATTGTCATATAATCTTGATGTTTACCATCGACTTCTAATGTTTCCATTCCAATAAACTGTCCAATACCATGATTAACATGGACCACATAGTCTCCTGGTTTCAAATCTTGATAACTTTTAAGGCGTTCTGCATTCGCTAATGTTTGGCGTTTTGGACGTTTTTTAGTGACTTTGTTAAACATTTCATGTTCTGTCACAACAACTAAGTTTGCCATTGGCAATTCAAATCCAGCTTGTAAGTTACCTTCTACTACCTGAACTTTTCCTAACTGTAGGCTATCCAAAGTCGTCATGATAGAAGGAATCTCAAAATCATCCAAGGTTTGTGAGACTTTATCAAGTCGCTCTTTATCTTGAACCATAACAATAATAGTCTGTTTCTTTTTTAACCAACGATCCATTTCTGTTTTAAGTAATGGCATTTGGCTAAAAAATTGTTGCATGGCATGTCCTGGTACATCAATCAATTGATTAAATTTGAGGTGACCCATTCCTTTTTGAAAATGAGCCAGAAATAATTCAGCATGCGATTCATTTTTCAATAAATCTCGTAATTCAAATCCAAAAACACTTGTAGACAAAACTTGATGTGTTTTTAACTTATCTGCCATCCAGTTATCTTCATCTAGTTTAAGCGTCTTTTCAGCTTCTAATAATCTCGGATAATCGTCCATTACAATTAAACCATTGCTACCCAAGTAATCTAACAGACTTGTTTTACCTTGATAAATAATATCGCTAAATAATAAATGTTCCGGAGCTAAGCGTCCTTTTTCAAAATCACTCATAAGCGGCATAATATTTGATTCTAATCGCTCTTGATCATCATTATCTAATCGCTTATATTCAACACCATACGCTTTTTTTAATGTTTGACTAGCTTCCAATAGCATAGCGTCAGTCGCAATAAAATCTGTCGCGGGTATAATTTGAATCTGGTCCACATTCTCTAAGCTTCGTTGATTAGTCACATCAAAATAACGTAATGAATCTATTTCCGTATCAAATAAATCTAGTCTAATTGGGTTTTCTACGGTCAATGGGTAAATATCCAAGATAGAACCACGTACAGCAAAATCCCCAGGACGTTCAACCAACTTTTGACGTTGATAGCCCATCGTAAAGAGTTGAGTTTCCGTGGCTTTCAAATCAATATCTTTTCCAACAGCTAAGTTTAATGTTGCTTGTTTCCACGTTGAAACAGGTGCTAGAAAACGTCGTAACCCCGAGATTGATGTTACAACAATCTTTGGTGTTCCTTCTAATAGAGCCTGAAGCGTTTGGACACGTTCACTTTTAGATTCTGGTGAACTTGTTGCCAGTTCTGCAGCTAATAATTCTTCAACTGGGAATGTAAGCACATCTTCTTCATTAATAAAGTTAGTTAAATCTTCATTTAATTGTGTTGCATGAAATAAATTATCTGTCACAACCAACATAGATTTTTTTTTATCTTTAAAAATAGTAGCTAACATCAATGTTTTAGCTGAACCCGTTAGTCCAGTTAACAATTGTCTTGTATTAGGTTCAATATTTGTTAGCCAGTTATCTACACCAGGAACAGTCTGCATCATTGCTTCTAAATTCATTATTCTACCCTTTACCCTTTTCTAAACAGCTTTTTCTTATTTATGGTTATACTTGTTCATCGTATTCATAAAATCATCTGTTTCCAACCAATCCTCAATTGCTAAAGTTGCTGTATTGATTGCATCACCTAAGTCTTTTTCTTGGTTTTTAGAAAATTTCGTTAATACCCAATCTACGACAGAAACTTTGTCTGGATGGTCAATACCAATTTTAATACGTTTAAATTCCTGTGTTCCTGTATGTGCGATAATGCTTTTCAAACCATTATGTCCGCCTGCTGATCCTTTTTGACGTAATCGAATCCGACCAACTTCTAAATCAAGATCATCGTTCACAATAAGGATGTCTGAAACATCAATTTTATAGAAATCCATCAACGGTCTAACAGCTCGACCTGAATCATTCATATAAGTAGATGGTTTAACTAAGACAATTTTTTCACCATTTAAATTAAACGATGCCACTTGCGCTTCATACTTGCTAGATCCAAAATCGGCATTATGTTGTTTTGCAAATACATCTACTGTAGCGAATCCGACATTGTGTCTTGTTCCATCATACTTTTGCCCAATATTTCCTAAACCGACTATCATTTTCATTTTAATTTCTCCTTTAAATAAACGCAAACATCTGGGCAAGTTTATTCAACTTACCCAGCATTTCGACCCTATTCTTTTCTTTCAACTATTATACCATACTCGATTTATGAAAATTTTGTGAAAGAACTCTCTCATCTAGTATGTTTTTTCACAAACAAACATGTTATAATTATTCAGTAATAATTATAGCTCTGAAAGGATGAATTATTTTGACAAAAACAGAAAATCATCAAAAAGTTATCTTAGTCGGCGATGGCGCCGTAGGTTCTAGTTACGCATTCGCAATGACACTCCAAGGTGTCGGCGAAGAATTCGGTATCATCGATGTTGCGAAAGATCGCACTGTCGGAGATGCTTTAGATTTAGAAGATGCAACACCATTCGCATTTCCTAAACGTATCTACTCAGCAGAATACTCTGACTGTGAAGATGCAGATCTTGTCGTTATCACTGCTGGTGCTCCACAAAAACCAGGTGAAACACGCCTTGACCTTGTAAACAAAAACTTAAACATCTTGAAAAGTATCGTATCTCCAATCGTTGAATCTGGATTTAAAGGTATTTTCTTAGTTGCTGCTAACCCAGTTGATATTTTAACTTACGCAACAATGAAATTCTCTGGTTTCCCTAAAGATCGTGTTATTGGTTCAGGTACTTCACTTGATACTTCACGTTTACGTGTTGCTTTAAGCAAATTAACTGACATTACAGATCCTCGTTCAATCCATGCTTACATGATGGGCGAACATGGCGATACAGAATTTGCTGCTTACTCAGCTGCAACTGTTGGTGGTCTTCCATTCTTAGATTGGGCAAAAGCTAACAACATTTCTGATGACCAACTTGCTAAAATTGAAGATGACGTTCGTAACAAAGCTTACGAAATTATCAACAAAAAAGGCGCAACATTCTACGGTATTGGTACAGCATTAGCTCGTCTTTCAAAAGCAATTTTGCGTGACGAAAATGCCGTATTACCTGTTAGTGCATACATGGACGGACAATATGGTTTGAACGATATTTATATCGGTACACCAGGTGTTGTTAATGGCCAAGGTCTTGCACAAATCATCGAAGTACCTTTAAGTGATGTTGAATCTAAACGTATGACTGATTCAGCTGCTACTTTGAAACAAGTATTAAATGATGGTCTTAAAGCATTAGGTGAATAATTTTTAATTATTTTCCAAAAAAGGAACGGAAGACATTCTTCCGTTCCTTTTTTAATACAATTTTAATAGTCAAATTACTGTTAAAAAGCTTTTTTTATGGTATTATAAAAATGTAAATGAGAAAAATTTAATATTTGGAGGCGCCTATATGTTATTAAATACTTTAGTTAAACCATTAAAAGAACTAACAACCGTCCGTGAAAGTGTCACACTTGAAGAAGCACTTACGGTCCTAGAAAATTCTGGATTCCGTTGTGTGCCAATCTTAGATGAAACGGGTCAAATTTTCCGTGGTAATATTTATAAAATGCATATTTATCGTCATAAATCACAGGGTGGCGATATGTCACTTCCTGTTACTTATCTTCTTAAAAATGCGACTAAGTTTATTTCATCTGATTCAGCTTTCTTCAACGTTTTCTTTTCAATTAAAGACTTACCTTATATTGCTGTTTTAAATGAAAACAACTATTTTGAGGGTATTTTAACACATACACGTCTTCTAGATATGTTGTCTCAATCATGGAATTTTGATGTTGGTAGTTATGTCTTAACTGTTATTTCAGCTGGCGAACGTGGTGATTTAGTTGATATGGCTAAAATCATTACAAAATATTCATCAATTGCTAGTTGTATGACTTTAGATGTTAAAGAAGGCGAATTATTACGCCGAACATTATTCACATTACCAGCTGGTGTAAACCAAGAAAAAGTTGATAAAATTGTTGATAACTTAGGACGTAAAGAATTTATTGTTTCTGAAATTGAAGATTTACGTAGTTAGACAAAAAAACAGACCCTTTCGGGTCTGTTTTTTTAATGCATTCTTTTATCAAAGTGAATAGCACGATCTAAAACGAGCATTATTGGTGCTGTAATTGTCATTATTACAAATTCAGATAATGCTGTTGTACCGTAAGTAGGCCAGAACGGTAAGCTCGCTGTAATGTTCAACATAATAGCGATTAAAAACATGGTAAATGAGAAAACCATAATATTTAAAAGCATTTTTTGCCACATTTTCTTAAACTTAGGACTAACAAAAATCACAATTAAAAGACCCATGATTGTTTGTACGCCCCCAAAAAGAACATCTAACGGACTGCTGTAAAAGAGATTAAATAAGATAACCCCTAATGAAACACCCCAGATATATTTCTTATTGAAAAGTACTAAGTGATTCAATCCTTCTGATAGTCGAAATTGAATAGCACCACTAGCCATGTTCACCATTCCTGGAACAACTGCCAATACGATATAAAGTGCAGCGATTAAACCATTAATGATTACCTGGTTTACACGATTATTTTTTGTCATTATTAATAGACTCCCTTAGTTTTTTAGCGTGGGATGGTTACGAACCACGTTTTTTTATGTCTTTTTACTGTTTATTTTTCTTTATGTATTGCTGAAACAAGTCCAACACTCATTCTAAGCGCATCATCAACCTCAAGCATACTTTTTTTCGATACATGCGTGATACGATCTTTTAGACGTTGCTTATCAATTGTGCGAATTTGCTCCATTAGTATAACTGAATCTTTTTCAATACCATCTCTACTTGCTAAAAGTCCAACATGTGTTGGCATTTTAGGCTTCTGGATGCGCGCCGTAATGGCGGCAACGATGACTGTCGGACTATAACGATTCCCAATATTGTTTTGGATAATGAGAACAGGTCTCATACCGCCTTGTTCAGAACCAATAACGGGCGATAAATCTGCATAGAATATATCACCACGTATGATACTTTCAACCATCTTATCCCAACTCTCTACATAATTTGAAGGTGCAATAACACTTCATCTTCAGATCCTTTAAAATCATTACAGATTTCACTATTCAATTGTCCCATTTCTGAGTAGCCATCAATTAACTCATCCATCATTTTTTTATGACTTAAAATAGAGTTAAATATTTCGCTATCCTTCAACGCTTCATTGGTAATCGAATAATATGCACAGTAATCGGCTATATGACTCATTGCTACTTTCTCATTTTTATCCATCTGCACTTCCCCCATAGAATTACACTCTACAGATAGTTTACCATAGCAAACTAAGCAAATAAATACTAATTTAGGTAGACATGTGGTACTCGTCCTGAAAGTGCACAGATTATTTCATAATGAATTGTTTCAGCGTACGTTGCAACATCCTGTGCTGTAATCATTTCATCGCCATCTTGGCCTATTAGAGTTACTTTTGTATCATTTGGCATTTCATGTGGCAATCTAATCATTAATTGATCCATGCAAACTCGACCAATTATTTCGCAAAATTGACCGTCGACTAATAGTTTAAAGCCTTGCATCTTTCGGGGCATACCATCTGCATACCCAATTGGTACTGTACCAACCCATTCATTTTCTTGAGCTTGATATGTAATACCGTAACCAACTGAATCACCTGCATGGATTTCTTTCACATAACTTAATTCAGATGTTAATCCAAATGCTGGTTTTAACGCATAAGGTAGTTCTAATTCACCACCAGATGGATTTAAACCATACATTGAAATGCCCATCCGAATCATATTACCGTTGCAAGCAGAGTGCCATAAGCTCGTTGCAGAATTAGAAACGTGTACATAACGAGGTCTATCAGAAACTACTGACATCAATTCATTAAATTTTGACATTTGTTTTTTAAAATACGAATCATTAGGAGAGTCTGCTGTCGCAAAGTGAGTAAAAACCCCTTCAAAGTTTAATGTATTTTGATGACTTCCAAGGAAATTAATTGCCTCTAAAAACGGTTCTGCTTCTCTAAAACCAATACGACCCATTCCTGTATCCAATGCTAAATGAACGGCCAAAGGCGCTAATTTTTCTTCACTCAGTAACTTATTAGCTTCTTGTAACCAGCCAAGTTCTGAAACAGTTACAGATATTTTGCTTTTTGCCAGTAACGGTGCATATTCAACTTTCGTTAATCCCAGAATCAAGATAGTTTCAACAAACCCGGCTTCTCGTAACGCTAATGCCTCATCAATTATTGCCACACAAAAACCTTTTACACCAGCATCTTTTGCAACTTTAGCTACTTCAATCAATCCATGACCATACGCATCAGCTTTAACAACAGCAAAAATAACCGTCTCATCTGTTAATGTCTTTTTTTCAGCTGTGATATTTGCCTTAATAGCTGCCCTATCTACCACGATTTGGGTTGGACGATGATAACCTACAACCATTTTTACATCCCCTTTTCTTGATTTTCTAAAATAACTTCAGTCATAACTAAATTGTTCGTATGAGAAATTGAAATAAAGCCATTACCCTCAAAAGGGTGCTGCGTAATTATCGGTTTACCAATTTCATTATTTAATATTTCAACATCTAAAAAGCCAACTTTATCCCCTATTCCCGTTCCAAAAGCCTTACTGTATGCCTCTTTGGCGGAAAATCTTCCAGCAATAAATTCGTCTTTATGACTACCTTTTAATTCATCAAATTGTTTAATTTCATTTGTTGTGAGAATCTTTGTTATAAATTCTTCATGTTGTTTTGCCAACTTTACTACTCGATCAATATCGGCAATATCAACACCAATTCCATAAATCATATTATCACCTATTTCTTTTCATTGATATCCTTGTTAAGTTTATCAAATTTATTCATTTTCTGCACTAAAATCGTTTATATTTTACCTATCAATATTGTAAGAATAGCAATTTTAAACAAAAAAAGAGACCTAAATTAATAGGTCTCTTTTCAATATTCAAATTAATCTTTTGTTCTGATTGTGAAGTTACGTTTTGGTGCGCTACTTCCGTTTGAACGGTTGTCATTTGAACGATTATCGCTTGAGCGGTTACCTTTGTAACCTCCGCCACCATTACCATTGCTACGGCGATCGCTACTTCCGTTACGACGATCTGAACTTCCACCGTTACTACGGTTTCCGCCACCATTACGGTTGCCTTGGTAACCACCACCGTTGCCACCACGACGATTTCCACCGCCATTGCCGCTACGACGGTTGTTTCCGCCACCACCGCCACCCCCCTTACGTCTAGGTAATGGGCGTTCTGGTGTAATCTTAACAGGTACTTGTGATGAATCATTTTTAATAACATCACTAAGTAATGCTGCAACTAAATCAGCAACTTCAAACTTAGCCATTAATTCAGTAGCTTGTTTTGCATATTTTTTAGTATCAGTTTTGTTAACTAAGGCAGTAACGTCAGCGATTGCTGTTTCAATTTGACCAGCAAATGCTTCATCATCTGTAGGTGGTGTTAAAGCCACCATACGTTTCTTAGTTAATTTTTCGATTTGACGTAAGTAATCCATTTCATTTGGTGAAACAAATGTCAATGAAGTTCCTTTATGTCCGGCACGGCCTGTACGGCCAATACGATGGACATAACTTTCAGGATCTTGAGGAATATCATAGTTAAAGACATGGGTAACCCCAGAAATATCTAAACCACGAGCAGCAACATCAGTTGCAACTAAAATATCAAGTTTACCTGATTTAAATTCACGTAAAATACTCATACGACGTTGTTGTGATAAATCACCATGGATTCCTTTAGCGTTGTATCCGCGCATTTCAAATCCTTTAGCTAATTCGTCAACACGACGTTTTGTACGACCAAACACGATTGTTTGTGTTGGGTTTTGAGCATCATACATACGTGTCATGATATCAAATTTTTCGAAATCTTTTGAGATTACGTAGAATTGATCAACTAAGTCAGTTGTTAATTCTTTTGCCTTAACAGTTACCAAAGTTGGATCTGTCATAAATCTTTCACCAATACGGCGAATAGCAGTTGGCATTGTTGCAGAGAATAACAATGTTTGACGTTCGTCAGGAACAGTTGTTAAGATGCTTTCGATATCTTCAACGAATCCCATATCTAACATTTCATCAGCTTCATCTAAAACCAAAGTTTTAACATTACCTAATTTAACGGTGCGACGACGAATATGATCTAATAAACGTCCTGGTGTTCCAACTAAAATTTGAGGTGCGCGATTAAGACTCTTGATTTGACGACGAATATCAGACCCACCATAAACAACTTGAACTTTAGCATGTTTTTCTTTACCTAAACGGTAAAGTTCTTCTTGCGTTTGAATAGCAAGTTCACGTGTTGGTGAGATGATAAGTGCTTGAACTTCATCTTTTGTTGTATCAATTGTATCTAAGATTGGTAAACCAAATGCAGCAGTTTTACCAGTACCTGTTTGTGCTTGTCCAATAACATCTTTTCCTTCTAAAGCCATTGGAATTGTTTCAGATTGGATAGGTGTTGCTTCTTCAAAACCGCTGCGTTGAACGGCCTTTAGTAGTTCATCGGATAGTCCTAATTCTGTAAATTTCAAGTATAAATTCCTCCTAATGTGTTTGCAAACTAACATGCTTCACAACACAGTTAAGAGTTCGTCGTCAATTACTGTCTTGTAAAGTTAAATTAATTTAAGTCTGACCCTTCATGAGTCACTATTTAAACTATAATAGCACCTTAAATAATATTAAGCAACTCTCTAATTACTTTGTAAAGCCGATAAAACGGTTTCTAAATGAACGCCATGGCTTCCTTTAATCAAAATAGAATCTTTTTCAGTACGTATTTTTAATAAATCTTCAACCATAGCTTCTTTTTCATCTAAATCATAATAATGAAGATGTTGATCATCATACTTTGATTTTAATGCTGTTGCTAAAGATTTTATTTGTTCTCCGTAAAGATAAACGCTTTGAATTTTTTCATTATCAAAACTATCAGCCAAGCTGAGATGCATATCGCTAGATTGCTCACCTAATTCAAGCATATCACCCAAAACAACCATTCGATTACCTTCAACATCGCTGTTTGAGAATGCTTTGATAACAGCTTTTGCAGCTGTCGGATTTGAATTATAGACATCACTTAAAATTGACTCGCCCAAATGACCTCTAAGCCACTCTGTCCGATTCTTCGTTAAATCAAAATCACTAAGCGCCTTTACAATATTTTTAGGTGACACACGATAATGACGACCAACTGAGATAGCAGCCATCGCATTATCTACGTTATATGTGCCAATCATTGGAATTGTAAAATTAAAATCAGCCATTTCTCTCACTTTAAAGCTAGTCATTGTTTGATTGCCGACAACATTTGAAACACTCAAGTCAGCACTTTCACCATGACCGAAGCCAAATGATTGCTGTTCAATATTGGAAACACGTTCTCTTAATAACGGTTCATCTGCATTATAAACCAACAAGCCGTCTTCTTTCAGCCCATTCACAATTTCCATTTTTGCATCCGCAATTTTATCTCGCGTACCAAAAAATTCGATATGTGCTTCGCCAATCATCGTAATAACAGCGACATCAGGTTGTGCAATTCGACTTAAAAAGTCTAACTCACCAGGATGATCCATCCCCATTTCGACAACAACAACTTCCGTATTAGGTTCTATACTTAATAAAGTCATCGGTACGCCTAAATGATTATTGAAATTCGCTTCCGTTTTACAAACATTATATTGCTGACTTAAAATTTCTGTAATCATATCTTTAGTTGTCGTTTTACCGTTACTACCAGTAACTGCGACAACTTTAGGATTAATTTTATCCAAGTAATGTTTTGCTAAATCTTGGTAAGCCATTAATGTGTCATCTACTAAGATAGCTGGGATTTTCGTTGGCATTGTATCTTGATGGTCAACTGCCCATAAAGTCGCTGTTGCACCATTATCAATCGCACTTTGGATATAATCATGACCGTCATTTTCTGCCACAATAGGTACAAATAAACTGCCTTCCGTTAGTTGTCGACTATCAAATGAAACACTCGATATATTAATTGGTTCATCAGTAATTTCGTTCTTGGCGCTAACTGCGCTCGCAATTTCAGTTAATTGCATTTTCATTATATAAACCCTCGCATTCATATGACCATTAAATCTATTGTTTACTATTATTTGCCTGATTTTTTTTCAATGCTAATTGTAATAATTCTTCAATTAAATCACTGTAACTCAGCCCAACGGCTTCCCACAATCTTGGATACATTGCATTTTTATAAAATCCTGGCATTGTTGTAATCTCATTTAAATAAATATCTTGGTTAGCGCTAATTAAAAAATCACACCTAGCAAGCCCTGATCCATCAATAACCGCAAAAGCTGTTTTAGAAAAACCAACTATCTTATCCAATAATTCCTCATCGAGTTCAACTGGAATTCTGGCTTCGTGATCTTCCTTCATTGCAAGTTTACGATCATAGACGTCATCAAACGACAAAATTTCTCCTGGTACACTTGTTGCGATTTCTTCGTTACCTAATAATCCAATTTCAATTTCACGTGCTACAATGCCTCGTTCTACAATCACTCGAGGACCAAGTTCAAAAGCATTATCAATTGCATATTGTAATTCAACACTATTATTCACCTGTGTAACACCGATTCCTGAACCCAAATTAGATGGTTTCACATACATTGGATAAAGTAATTCGCCCTCACATCTGGCAATCACACTTGCAGTGTTATTTTCCCAAGACTGTGAGTCAATCGCTTGGAATGGTACAACCGGAATTCCGGCTTGTTTAAAGAGTAATTTACTCATTATTTTATCATTACCGACAGCCGATGCTAGTACACTGTTACCAACATAGGGGATATTCAACGTTTCAAGTAGTCCTTGGACAGTTCCATCTTCACCATTTGGGCCATGTAAGACAGGAAAAACCACACTATCTTCAGGGTCAAATCCATTTGGCAAAAATTTTATTCCAGTTGAATTTTCATGATTATTCGTTGCTTGTCCTTTTTCATCTGTTTCTCTAAGTCTTAAATTATCAACAAATTTAACTGGTTCGTTAAGCGTCTGACCTTGCAGCCAATTCCCCGTTTTCGTAATATAAACTGGAATTACCGAATAGTATTGGTAATATATCGCTTGTGTTATTTGAAAAGCAGTTGAAAGTGAGATCTCATGTTCTGCACTTTTACCACCATAGAGTAAATAAACTCGCATTCGTATTGCCCTCCATTTTTTGCACGTCCTATTGTACCATTCTTTTTAAATTCAACAAAAATAAAAAAAGATAACATAATAATACGTTATCTTTTTAGAATATAATACTGTCTTCAAAAGCAGATTTGTTAGAAACTTCGATAAACCATTCTTGATCTACAAATCGATACTCCAAATTAGCAACTAACTTGGCACTTTCTGTCTCCAATGTTGGCTCATGCCACTTCATCTGAGAAACGTTATCTATCATAATATAGACAGGTAATATTAACTTCGTATTATTAATTGTGATCCTTGAAAAATCTAATATTACACCTTCAACAAATAATGGCATTAATTCTTCAACAATTTTTTTAGGTATCTTTTTCAACGTCATAGGACGTCGTCTAAACAGACCATTTTTTTCACGATACGATTGATTCGCATGTCTAATAATTGATTTAGAAAAAACATTATAAAATTGCGTTAAATAACGATAGTAGATTTTTAATGCATCATTTGGTAACGTTAAAAAAACGTAGTCATTCTGCAATTTATAGTAAAAAGGTGATTGAATATGAGAAAATGCATGTCCCAAATATAAGAATTCTGCTACTTCTCTTGGTGTTATTAATTCTAAATCATCTTGACTATCGAAATCAATCCAACTTTGCTTTAACCCAACAGTCTTTTTATTCAAATAACGTGCAGTATCTTCTTCCCCGGTTACCGTGTTAAATCCTGTTGCGATGTCAATTTCATTTTCATAATCCACTGGGTTTAACGATAAAATATTAGTTGGTAATCTGGGAATGCTTGTTATGAAATCTTCTTTGGAAATCCCATATGATAAAATCAAATGAGAAACCGTTTCAACATGAACGTAGACTAAATTGTCTCTCACCACTATCATCCCCATTTTATAAAATAGTTTACATTGCTTCTAATCTTTCAATTCTATCTTCCATCGGTGGATGTGTTTGAAATAATCCAGTTGTTTTTTTCTTCAATGGATTTGAAATATAAAGTGCCGCACTACTTGGATCGGCACGTTCCATTGGTTTACTATCAGAAATTTTTTCCAACGCATGGATTAGTCCTTGCGGATTACGCGTTAATTCAACAGCAGAAGCATCAGCCAAATATTCTCTGTTTCGAGAAAGTGCAAGCTGAGCAATTGTTGCTGCAATTGGTCCTAAAATAACCAATAATAATGATAAAATCATCAAAATAATTTCTAATGATCCGCCACCTTCTCGATCATCACTTCGACGGCGACCTCCGCCCCACCAAAATGAGTTCATTCCAATATTTACTAATAATGAAATTGCTGCCGATAATGCTAATGCAATTGTTGATAATCGAATATCGTAGTTGCGTACATGCGAAATTTCATGCGCCATAACGCCTTCTAATTCTTCACGATTTAATCGATTGATTAAGCCACTTGTTGCAGCAACTGCCGCGTGTTCTGGATTATTTCCCGTTGCAAACGCATTAGGACTATCATCTTCAATAATAAACACTTTTGGCATTGGAACTTGGCCCACAATCGCCATATCTTCAACAACATGCCATAATTCAGGTGCATCATCGACTGATTTTATTTCAGTTGCATGATTCATACTCATGACAACGCTAGTTGATTGTGAAATCATCAATCCCATATAAACAACTGCAATGACAACAGCCATAAGTAGTCCAGAAACAGCACTATTGAAAAAAACATAGCCAACGGCACTACCAATCGCAACCATCAATAAAACAAAACCAATTAAAACATAAACTGTTTTGCGCTTATTTCGCGCGATTTGATCATATAGCATTAGTTATCTCCTAACTGTTTAATCAAATGAAACGTTGGGTACAGCTTTTTCAGCTTCAGGGACTTCAAGATATTCTACTTTTGTAAAATGATGAATTCCGGCAACAATGTTACTTGGAAATGATTGAATTTTTGCATTTAAACTTGCAGCAGTTGAGTTAAATAGTTGACGTGAATAAGAAATTTTATTTTCTGTATTTGATAGTTCTTCCATTAACTTAGTGAATTCTGTGTTAGCTTTTAAATCTGGGTAACTTTCAGATAACGCAAAAATACTTTTCAATGATTGACTCAATTGATTAGAAACTTCCATTGTTGTTTCATGTGCATCCGTTGGTACTTGTGTTAATTGATTACGTAATTCAACTACTTTAGCAAATGTTTCTTTTTCGTGAGTTGCATATCCCTTAACAGTTGAAACTAAGTTAGGAATTAAATCATTACGACGTTTTAATTGGACGTCAATTTGACTCCATGATTCCTCAGTCCGGATTTTTGCTTTTACTAAACCATTGTAGCCGCTAATGTACATAATAACTAAAAGTACTACGATAACTCCGATAATAATCATTGCCATAATTTTCAGTCTCCTCTTTAAATATAAAGTGTCTTATTTTAGTTTCTATTCTTAATTATCATACCAAAGTTAGACCCTTTTAGAAAGCAATTAAGCTAACGGTTACACCAATTTATCTAACTAGTTTTAATAATGTGATTATTATGGCATAATAGCATTATTAAGAAATTTGTAAAGGGGATTATTAACATGAATGTATTATTTGTATGTATGGGAAATATTTGCCGATCACCAATGGCTGAAGCAATGTTACGAGACGATTTAGCTAAGTTAAACCTTTCTGACCAAGTAACTGTTGATTCTGCTGGCACAAGTTCTTCACAAGAAGGAAATGGCGCCCATGAAGGGACTATTACTAAACTTGTTGAACATCAGATTCCAACAGATGGCTTAATCTCACGTCCGGTTAGTTACTTAGATTTCATTAATAGTGATTTAATTATTGCAATGGATGATATCAATGTTGAGCGTCTTGAAAAAGCTGCACCTGCATCTAAAAAAGAAAAAATCGTTAACTTCCTTTCAATTGTTCCCGGTAAAGAAAAAGAATCTGTTCCTGATCCATGGATTACTGGTGACTTTGACGAAACTTATAACTTAATTAGTCTTGGAATGCCTTACTGGATTGATTATATTAAAGCACAAATTAAATAATAAAAATGACCACAAATTTTAAAATTTGTGGTCATTTTTATTATTTATTATTATGAATCATTTTAAAATACTTTTGAACTGTTTTTGGTGCAGCATTGTATGTCCAATCTTTAACATACTCACCTTGGACCATCAAACGTCCGGCACCCGTATCATCACAAGTAATTAATGTGACTAATTTTTCTCCGGGTACATCATCAATAACTTGAACGTCTGTTGCTTTGATATATTTCATTTTAGATGTTTCATACTCATAAATCTTTTTAGCATCTGTTAAATAGATTTTTTGGCCAATTTTCATGCTAACTAATGGACTAAACAATAAATCCTTTCGAATCATATGATGTCCAGCAAGTGCATAATTACCCTCGCCCATTTTTTGGTTTTCCTTTAAAGTTCCAGCAGCAAGTGCCAAGGTATCAGTGCTAACGCCTTTAGCAATCGGCAAGTTCATTGAGACATCCGGAATACTAATTTCTCCAAGTAAAACCAAATTTTTTTCATTTGCTTTTGCTTTCACGACATCTGCCGTATTCAAACTCTTAACTTCACTAAAATCAAAGGATGCTTTTTTATTTTTATTTTTATCGACTAATTCTGAATTAATGGTTGGGTCTGTTAGTCCAACAATAAAGTTTTTAATTTGTTCATTGAATACTAGCGAAAGCCCCACCAATAACAATAGTATTAATAATATAGTTGTTAGCCATTTTTTCCAACGACTTTTTTTAGCTGCTTTATTTTTTTCCATTAATAACCCCCACTTTCGCTTAACAACTATTTTACCATATAACTTTTATCCTTGTTTAGTGTTATGATTATAATTATCAAAAAATATCTTTAGGGGGACTGTTTAATTTGTTGACTTCACTAAAATCAACATTTTTTCGTTCTAGACAACCTTGGGAACAAAATTTATTTGTTTTATGGTTTGGTACGTTCATGGCTGGCGTGGCATTTAGTTTAATTATGCCATTTATGTCACTTTATATTGATACGTTAGGTGACTTCACCAAAACCGAATTAAATTTTTATAGCGGCATTACCTATTCATCTACATTTTTAATTACCGCCATTGTTTCCCCACTATGGGGTCGTTTAGCTGATCGAAAAGGTCGTAAATTAATGATTTTAAGAGCTTCATTCGGAATGGCCATTGTTTTAGGCCTGATGGGGCTTGTCAGTAACGTTTACCAATTAATTGCGTTACGTTTATTACAAGGTGTCTTTTCTGGTTATATTAGTAACTCACAGGCACTGATTGCAACAGAGACACCCAAGCGGCAAAGTGGTAAAGCACTCGGTATTTTAGTTACCGGTAGTGTTACTGGTACTTTATTTGGACCACTAATCGGTGGCGCAATAGCTGGGGTCTTCGGCTATCGTATTACCTTCTTCATTACTGCTGCGATTTTGCTAATTGTTTTCTTACTTAGTTATTTCTTTGTACATGAACATTTTACGCCTGTTGAAAAAGGTGAAATGCAAACGTCAAAAGAAATCTTCAAGAAATTACATCATCCTAAATTAATTATCGGGATGTTTGTCACTACCTTAATCATTCAAGCATCAAATTATTCCATTAGTCCTATTCTAAGCTTATACGTTCGAGAACTCTTACATAACGTTGGAAATGTTACCTTTATCAGTGGGTGTGTGGCTTCTATTCCAGGAATAGCAACGCTAATTGCTGCGCCTCGCTTAGGAGTACTAGGCGATAAAATTGGAACAGAACGTATTTTAAAAATTGCACTTACTGTCGCAATTTTCATTTTTATTCCAATGGCATTAGTGACTAATGTTTGGCAACTTGGCGGCTTACGTTTCTTAATTGGGATTACGGATGCCGCAATGTTACCTGCAGTTCAAACAATTCTAACAAAAAATACACCGGCAGAATTCACAGGTCGAGTGTTCAGTTACAATCAATCATTCCAAGCCATGGGATCAGTCGTTGGTCCTATGATTGGCTCTACCGTTTCTGGCGTATTCGATTACAAAGGTGTCTTTATTTCTACCGCTATTTTAGTTGGTATTAATCTCATCTGGGTTCTCTACGTCACAAAAGGGATGTATTCACGAAAAGCTGAATAGTAACGTTCAATCTAGTTGAACGTTACTATTTTTTTGTATAAAAAAAGGAAGAAGCTTATTGGCTTCTTCCTTTTCGAAATAGTTCTTATTTTGCAGCGTTTGCGTCTGTAAGACCATATTTCTTGTTGAAACGATCCACACGGCCATCGGCTTGAGTGAATTTTTGACGTCCAGTATAGAATGGATGTGAATCCGATGAAATTTCGACACGAATCAATGGGTATGATTTGCCATCTTCCATTTCAATTGTTTCTTCTGAATGTTTTGTTGAACCTGAGATAAATTTGTAACCTGAAGTAGTATCCATAAATACAACTTCATGGTAATCTGGATGGATTTCTTTTTTCATAAGTAAGTATTCTCCTTTGCCCTAATCCATCTGCTGAATTAGAGTTATTCTTTATATTACAACATGCACAATCTTATCACGAATTAACTCGTTTTACAATTAAATTTTATTTACTTGTTTTTGTTAACTCTTTTAAAAATTCAGCATTATTTTTTGTTTTCTTCATTTTTTGGATAACACGTTCCGTAGCACCTAGTGAATCGCCTGTCATCATCTTTCGAATCTGCCATAGTTCTTCAATTGTTTGCTTAGATAATAATAATTCTTCTTTACGTGTACTTGATTTTTTTAAATCGACAGCAGGGAAGATACGGCGTTCAGCAAGCTCTCTTGAGAGTTGTAATTCCATATTACCGGTTCCTTTGAACTCTTCATAAATCACATCATCCATTCGGCTACCCGTATCAACCAAAGCAGTTCCTAATATTGTCAGGCTTCCACCTTCTTCAATATTACGTGCAGCACCAAAGAATTTTTTAGGTCGATAAAATGCTGCTGGATCAATCCCACCTGATAACGTCCGTCCGCTTGGCGGAATCGTTAAATTATACGCTCTAGCCAAGCGAGTAACTGAATCCATTAAAATAACAACATCTTGCTTATCTTCAACTAATCGCATTGCACGTTCTAAAACAAGTTCAGAAACACGCGCATGGTTCTCTGGTTGTTGATCGAATGTTGACGATACAACATCACCTTTAATTGATCGTTCTAAATCAGTCACTTCTTCAGGTCGTTCATCAATTAATAGTACGATTAATTTTACATCGGGATGATTTTCTGCGATTCCTTGAGCAATCTCTTTAAGTAAAGTTGTTTTCCCAGCTTTAGGTGGTGCCACGATTAAACCACGTTGACCAAATCCAATAGGAGCAAATAAATCAGTTAATCTCGTTGAAAGATTTTGACTAGTTGTTTCTAAAGTTAATTGTCGATTAGGATATAAGGGCGTCAGTGCAGGAAAATGTGGACGTTCCTTTGCTTCTTCTGGATTTTTACCATTAACTGTATCAACGTGCATTAACCCATAATAACGTTCATTAGGCTTTGGTGGTCGTGCTTTACCTCCGACTAAATCCCCATTTCTTAAATTAAATCGCTTAATTTGTGAGGCAGAAATATAAATGTCCTCTTGTGATGGGCCGTAGTTAATTGGACGCAAAAAACCGAATCCATCCTGATTGGGAACAATGTCTAAGACACCTTCCATCAAAATGAATCCTTGTTGTTTTGCTTGAGCCCTTAGAATTGCCAAAGACAATTCTTTTTTATTCATTTGGCTATAATATTGTATTTTATATTCTTGGGCATAGCCATAAATTTCTTTAAGCGTCTTGTCTTTTAATTCACCCATCGTTAAGAAGTCGCTCATTTAATCACCTAATCTTCATCAATAATTTCTACATCAGCAGATAAATTTGTCATTTTTTGTACAACGCAATCATAACCACGTAAAATATTATCGGCTTTCTCAATGACAGTCGTACCATTAGTCATTAAAGCAACTTCAAGTAATGCAGCACCTGCACGAATTTCATCTGCATAAACAGTTTGGCCTGTTAATTCAGTTGATTGATTGATTCGAATAATGCCATCTTTTGATTCAATCTTAACACCCATTCGTTGCATTTCTGGAATGTGCTTAATCCGTTCAGGATAAAGTGTATCAATAATACGACTCTCACCTGTAGCCTTGAGCATAACGGCAGTAATTGGTTGTTGCAAGTCAGTTGCAAACCCAGGATATGGTGAAGTTGTCACTTCAATTGGGATAATTTTATCGCCACCAGGAACAAAAATACTATCTTCATTCACTTGGAAAGTAACGCCCATTTCACTAAGTTTAGCTAAAAATGAATCTAAATGTTCAGTAATAACATTCTTAATTAAAACGCCCTCACCCATTGCAGCAGCAAGTGAGATATAAGTACCAGCTTCAATACGATCTGGAATAATCGTATGCGTATTAACAGCTTTTAAGCTATCAACACCTTGAATTCTGATTTCACCAGTCCCCGCACCACGAATATGAGCACCCATATTATTCAAGAATGTTGCAATATCAATGGTTTCAGGTTCTTTTGCAGCATTTTCAATGATTGTGGTTCCTTTTGCACGGACAGCAGCCAATAAAATGTTAATTGTTGCACCCACTGAAACAAGGTCCATAAAAATACGGGCTCCCTTTAATCCTTCAGGGCCACTCGTAATAATCACTGCGTCTTCTTCTTCGATAACTTCAGCGCCAAGAGCTTTAAATCCCTTGATGTGTTGATCAATCGGACGTGGTCCAATATTATCACCACCAGGAAATCCAACAACTGCACGACCGAACCGACCTAATAAGGCACCCATAAAGTAATAAGAAGCTCTTAAACTTTTAATGGCACCACCAGGTAAAGGTTCATCCTTAATCATCGTAGGATCTACCATTAAGTTACCAGCGTTAAATTCAGACTTAACATTCATTTGATCTAAAATTTTCATTAAATTATGTACATCTAAAATATCGGGGACACTGTCAAAATGCACAGGTGTATCCGCAAGAATAGCTGCAGGAATCAATGCAACAGTACTATTCTTAGCACCACCGATTATTACTTCGCCAGACAGTTTTTTACCGCCTCTAATAATCATCTTTTTCATTTATTATTTCCTCACTTAAAAGTGCTTTCACAAATTGATTATAACTATATTAATAATAAAGAAAAAGTTCACGAAATACAATAGATATTCGCCACTTTATCCAAATATACAATCTTGCCTGATACTATTTTAATAATTGAGCCATATCAGCTGGGAGTTCTGATTCAAAAGCTAATTTTTTACCCGTAAATGGATCTTCAAAGCTTAATTTAGCAGCATGTAATGCCTGTCTATCAATACCTTTGTCCATCGGGCCATCATATAACGCATCCCCAACCAAAGCATGATGAATAAAATCAAAATGTACACGAATTTGATGTGTTCGGCCCGTAACTAACTTCACATCAACTAATGTGTAGTCTGGAAATCTCGTTACAACTTTATAAGTTGTTTCTGAGGCTTTTCCTTCAGCCATAACAGAACGACGAATTTCGCCTTCCTTTTTACCAATTGGTTCTTTAATATCTCCTTGATCACTTTTAACGTCACCTGCAACAATTGCTAAGTATGATTTTTCTAACTGACCATTACTTAATTGAGCAGCAATCAAACTATGTGCAAATCCATGCTTAGCTAATAAAACAAGTCCACTTGTAAAACGGTCTAAACGCGTAATAACATGTGGCACGAAACTACTTGAATGAGTTGCAATCAAATGGCCTTTAACACGGTTAACCAATGTTGTATCTTCATTAGATGGGCCTGGCACGGTTACCATACCAGCTGGCTTATCGACTACTAACCAGTTTTCATCTTCAAAGACGATATTTAATGGTTCATCACTTGCATGTATGGCATCGTTATCTGGTTCTTCTGGCAACGTCAAAATAACTTCATCACCATCAATCAGTTGATAATCCCAATATTCATTCTTTTTGTTAACTCGAACTTGTCCCTCGCCTTGTTTAATTCTGGCGATTAATCGTTTACTAACGCCAACCTCAATTAAAAATTTTTTTAAACTAATTGTGCCTTCACCATTGTTTGTTAGCGTAAATTGCATGTCATTATCCTTCATTTCTCGTCATAACGTTTATTCTCTATCTTATCACACTTGGTAGCCTATAAAAAAAGGCGATTATAATCGTTAAATTATAATCGTCTTTTTTTATTTTGTAATAAATAAATGTTTGCCCAATTCGATACTGTTTAATGCTTCAAAAGAAATCCCCCACGAATATCTCTTGTTAGTTCTCTATAATATAGAGTATACCGAATGATTCATGGGTTGTACTATCAAAAAAAAAACTAGAAACATTTTTACTGATAGTGTTTTCTATTCACGTTTAACAGTCGTTTCCCCATCTCTGGCATATCATTATCAAGTCCTAATGCAGTGATAATATACTTATCAAATGCATTGTTTTTATAATTTTTATTCATGAAATTAGTAACCACCATATCATATCGTTGACTAGAATCATAAATACTGACATTAACGCGTAAATTAATATTTAAATCTTGACTCATATTTCTGACAAATAATTCTTTAATTCGCTCGTTTGCATTTAAATCAACCCCAACTGTTAACATGGTTTCTTTTTCTAACAATCTAGCGCTAAAAATTTCGACCATTTTATTAATAAATGGCTGCCTGTATCGCTTATAGAAATCAGACCATTTTTTAGCTAATAATGGACTGTCGATTAATTCATCCATGGCAATCTCAACATGACGTCGAACTGAATGATTTGAATATTTTTTTCGATAACTATTCATCATGTAAGTTCCCACGGCATCCATCGTTCCATGAAAACAAAATGCTTCAGTACAAATTGGGTACAATGATTTACTAACATTTTCACCGATAATTTTAACATCTAATTTAGATTCAAATCCTTGTTCCAAATATTTAACAGCTTGTTGAAGTTTGGTGTTATTTGTGTGATTAATTGCAATAAAATCGCGGGACAAGTAAGCACTTGAAGGAACTGAAACAAAAGCAGTTGTCCAAGCGTAAAGTAGGGCGCTCTCAAAATGAACATCAATTTTATTTGAGAACTTAATATAAATATCTTGCATCTTTTCTTCAACTTGGTTAAATAGTGAATTATTTGCAATCATATCTGCTAAATCATCAGAAATCACCCAATTATCACGATCTTTTCGCATCATTCGATGAACACTGACCTTCATCCAAATTCTAGTCCTCATTAAATTACTATCATTCACATTGAAGTTAAAATATGTTTCAAATACTTTAATGTATTCAAGAATGACGCCCGCTTCTATCGTATCATTATAGTTAAAATCTGTCGCTAGAAATAGTGAATAGTAAAAAAATCTAATTTGTAATTCAGAACCAACTACCTCACCATGTGCAATTTTAATCTGAAATTCAGACAACAAATTATTAAGTTGCTTAATTCTTCTGAAGATAGATGATTCACTAACATTTAAACTAAGACTCAAATTTTCAATACTGCTATTTTCATCATAATAGAATGCCATTAAAATTTGGTAATTAATAGACTCTTTCACATACCGATAAACCGTTTCGTAAAAATTAATTTTGCCTTTACCTATAAATTGAATGTTATTCTTTTTTATGATCATATAGGGTTCATCACCTGAATTGAATTCGCCATCCAATTACTCTAGTGCAACTCGCAAAGCTGTATTTGAAACATTTAATCGATTACAGATTACTTTTCTTGATAACCCATGTTCATTTAATGATAGCAATTCAATAATTTCACATATTAAAAACTCTGGTCGATCCAGAATATCTTTTTTGTACATTTATTCCTCCGAGAATTCTCATAATTACCAGCATGTCAACTTTAGTAAGAATATTATATATTTTATTTTAACACAAAACATTAAAAAGAGAATTTTCTAACACTATCTTAACAATTATCGTTAACCAGTTAGTTTCTATTTGATTTCTAAATAAAAAAGATTAACTTAAATAAGTTAATCTTTTTACGTTTAAACTTGTTTAATAAACTTAACGAATGCTTGTTGGCCGTGGTCATCTTGTTTATAAACCCCAGCATCTTCAAGAACACGCATAAAGACTTTTCCAACTTCGTTTTGTACGAGCTCACTAACCGTCTCTTTAGAAATCATCGAATTATCACGCTTAATTTCATCAGCCCAAGTTTTATGATAAGCCGCCATGACATTTGGTTGATCTGTTAGATACTTCTCAACCTCTGTTATTTCAGTTTTCAAACGAGGTGGTAAAATAGCTAATCCCATAACTTCAATCAAGCCAATGTTTTCTTTTTTAATATGTTGAACATCAGCATGTGGATGATAAATACCATCTGGAAATTCATCAGATGTTTGATTATCTCGCAAGACTAAATCCAATTCATAACGACCGTCACGCATTCGAGAAATTGGCGTCACAGTATGATGTGGCGTACCGTCAGCATCTTTTGCCAAAATTTGTGCATCGGCATCACTATATTCTTGCCAAGACGTTAAAATTTTTGCTGCTAAATCAGCTAATCGTTCTGGATTTTCACCATTTAAACGAATGACTGACATTGGCCAGTTCACAATACCTGCTTGAATGTCATCAAATCCTGCAAATTGCATTGTTTGACTCATTTCTGCCTTTGCCATTGGAAAATCATGACGTCCACCTTGATAGTGTTCATGCGTTAAAATTGAGCCACCTACAATTGGTAAATCTGCATTACTTCCCGCAAAATAGCCCGGGAATTTTTTAACAATTTGAAGTAAATCTGAAAATGTCGTTTTGTTAATTACCATAGGTTCATGCTTTTCATCTAAGAAAATTGAATGTTCATTGAAGTAAGCATAAGGCGAATATTGAAAGCCCCATGTTGCATCCCCCAAATCAAATCGTACAATCCGATGATTGCGACGAGCTGGGAAATCTAGTCTTCCAGCATAGCCTTCATTTTCCATACATAATTGGCATTTAGGATAACCCGTTTGTTTCATTGTTTTAGCTAAAGCAATTTGCTTTGGATCTTTTTCAGGTTTAGATAAATTAATGGTGATTTCTAAATCACCATAATTTGTTGGTACCTGATAAGCAATGTTTTTCGCAATAGCCGCAACTTTGATGTAATCGTTAGCCTGACTTAATTCATAAAAATAAGCCAAAGCTTTCTCTGGGTCTTTTGCGTATAAATCCCAGAAATGTTTATTCACGTGACTTGGAATTGGTGTGACCAGATCCATTAATTTAGCACCAAGAATATCTTGCTCCGCGATTAGAGCACTGATTTTCTCGTTTTTGATTGCTAAATTAAGTAGCTCGTCTTTAACAGCAATTATTGTGTCAGAAACTGGTTCAGTTACTTCTATCTCTGATTCACCAACCAAATCTAAAACGACGTTTACTAAATAAATTTTATCATCTGTCGAATAAGTCGTTGGATCAAACTGAATAACTTTATCGACGAATTTTGAAATTAATTGTTTAGAATCCATGTTTTTCCCTCTATCTCTTTATGCTTAATCTAATTTTTTAGCGCCATCAGCAATTTCTGCTAAATAGAAACTTGGTGCATAACCGATTTTTTCTTCGTAGATACGACCCACTTCACTTTCAAATGCGTCAACTTTGTCTTTAGCAACAATGGCAATTGCACAACCACCAAAACCAGCACCAGTCATTCGAGCACCTAGTACTCCTGGTTGTTCCCATGCTGTTTCAACAAGTGTATCAAGTTCAATACCCGTTACTTCATAATCAAATTGTAATGAAACATGTGAAGCGTTAACTAATTTACCAAAACGTACTAAATCTTCATTTTTCAAAGCTTCTTGAGCCATAATCGTCCGTTGGTTTTCTGAAACTGCATGACGCGCACGTTTTAGAAGGTTTTCTTTTTGGATTAAGTATGTTTGTAAATCAAAGCTAGCATTGTCCAAATCACCTAATGATTTAATATCATTTTTCTCTTGTAATAATGCTAATGCTGCTTCACATTCACTACGTCGTTCATTATATTTAGAATCTGCTAATTCGCGACGTTTATTTGTATTCATAATAATAATAACGTTGTCTTTTAAATCAATTGGTACTAAATCGTAATCTAGTGTATTTGTATCCAGTAAGATAGCATGATTTGCTTTACTCATACCGACTGCAAATTGATCCATAATTCCTGAATTAACACCGATAAATTTATTTTCTACCATGACACCTGTTTTAACAAGATCAACACGATCAATGTCTAAATTAAATTGATCTTCTAAAATAACACCCATCAATAATTCAATTGATGCAGATGATGATAAACCAGCACCATTTGGAATGTTACCTTCAAGTAAAATATCTAATCCTTTATCAATAACATAACCTTGCTCTTTCAAGTAAACAATCATCCCTTTTGGATAATTAGCCCAGTTATGTTCTTTTTGATATGATAAATCACTTAAATCAAATGAGACAACGCCATTATCTTTAAAGTTATTTGACATGATATTAATTGTTGTATCATCACGTTTTGTTGCAACTGCATATGTGCCTAATGTAATTGCTGTTGGGAAAACATGTCCACCATTGTAATCAGTATGTTCCCCAATTAAGTTGATACGACCTGGTGAGAAGTAACTTGCATTTGCGTCCACACCGTAAACATCTTTAAATTCGCTCTTTAATTCATTAATTTTCATTATATTTTCCTCCAATTTATTAACCGCTTTCATTTTACTAAATATTTACTAAAATTACAATCTTTTTACGACATTCTTTTTATTATGGTAAACTGATACACATAACCAATCAATCAGGAGGTAGTCATGGCAACACTTAAAGACATTGCACAGTTGGCAAAAGTTTCTAATGCAACTGTTTCTCGCGTGTTAAATTACGATCAAACATTATCCGTTGGCGACGATACACGTAAACGAATCTTTGAAGCAGCTGAAAGTTTAAATTATTCAAAAAATAAAAAGAAATCCAGTACACCTCAAGGTAAGATTGCTATTATCGAATGGTATACAGAAAAAGAAGAATTAGATGACCTGTATTACCTTTCAATTCGAATTGGTATCGAACGTAAATTAATTGAACTCGGTTATGAAATTACACGTTTTTTCCAAAATGATCAATTTAGCGCCTTGACTGATACTCTTGGTGCTATTGTTATCGGTAAATACAGTGCAGCACAAATAGCCGGATTTAAAGAACTAAATTCTAATTTAGTTTTTGTTGATATGAACACACTAAATTTTGGTATTAGTTGCGTCATGACTGATTTCAAAACGCCAGTTACAACCGTTATTGACCATTTTAAAAAACAAAATTTAACTAAAATTGGCATGATTGCAGGACAAGAAAGTACATTTGATGATGTCAATTTAGGCCCAGATTCCCGCTTCACTCACTTTAAAAATCACTTAGAACGTACTAGCAACTACCATCCCGAATGGGTTTATACAGGCGATTTCACGCCAGAATCAGGTTATCAATTAACCTTGAAATTATTAAATGATCAATCAGATAATTTACCAGAAGCGTTGTTTATTGCAAATGACGCAATGGCTGTCGGTGCATTACGTGCATTAAATGAAATATCAATTAAAGTGCCTGAACAAATCAGTTTAATTAGTTTTAATGACACATCTATTGCTGAATATACTTTCCCAACGCTTAGTTCAGTTAAAGTTTATACAGAAAAAATGGGTCAATCTGCTGCAGAACTATTAGTCAATCAAATGTCGATGACTGAAATTATCCCTCAGATTATTACCATTGGAACAACCTTAACACTTAGGAATAGTTCCAAATAAAAACAACTGGTATTCAGAAATTAATCTGAACATCAGTTGCTTTTTATTTTTTATTACGACCAATTAACCAGAATACTAGACCAACAGCAAGTAAAATTAAACTACCCACTAACATGGTATTAAATGTGTCACTGATATAATTATTCACAATATCAGTAAAAACAGAAGCTTTACTAGACACAATACCAATTAGGCCACTGTACAAGGCAATTGCAGAACCAATTGAAACTAGAACACCACTCCAGATTGCACTGAATCCGACGTATTTAAGCGGTATAAAGAATGCCCGATTAATAGCCAGTAAGAGTAGCGCAAAAATAACAGAAGCTATTAAACTATACATAAAGGCTGTTTGGACTATTACTTTTACCGAACTAACTGTACTAGCAATTTTTGAAAGATATGGCGTTTGGATATTATTCGTCAAATATTCACTTAAATTACTTTTAAAAGTTGCGACAATCCCATCAATTTTAGCGCTAACCAACGGATTTGATGTGTCCGTTTTTTTCATAACGTTGCTAGCAACTTGATTGGTAATCTCAGTTGGATTGATGACAGTTTGTTTTCCAGCATATACGTTACTAAAACTATTTTTCGCAATGTTAGTAACTTGTTGATTCGTTAAAGCATCTTTAACAGCTGACGTTGGCACATCATTTAATGTCGCAATACTTGAAATACCATCATTCATCTGTCGTGTCACAAGTGTCACGTTCGAATCTGTTAAAATTTTTTCTTCAGTATAAGTTTGATTCAAAACGGTTATTTTTAAGACACTTGTCACAAATAGTACGATTAAACTAAGGCTCAAGAAGAAAGATATCCAGCCGTTTAGACCTTTATGGTTGTCTATCTGATAGGTCTCAGTATGTTGCTTTTGGAATTCTGCACGCATGATTCTATCCCCTTTTGTTAATTCTCAAATTATTTAAATTTTAACATTCAATTGTAGGTTAATTGTACGCGACATGATTGAAAAATGGTAGTTTGATTTATTAATCATGAAATTTTATCATTATGCCCCATTATGTTATTATCCCAGTAATTACTGTTTAACTTTTTCAAACTAGAAAGAGGTTATATCATGCCTAATAGCTTAGGATTAATTTTAAAAGAAACTCGCCAATCGCTACACTTAACTCAAAAAGAAGTTTCCAAAGATATTTGTGCGCAATCGATGCTTAGTGCTATTGAAAATAATAAATACATACCTAATGCACAGCTCTTAATCCAACTATGTCATAAATTATCGATTACTTTAGACCAAATAAGTCTTCTGGAAAATTTTGATATCAGTTCAGAAAATGAATTCAATGAACGTGTATCTAAGTTATGTAATCAACACCAATACAAAGAGTTACTCCAGTTTCTAAATAAAGAAACGGTTACCAATAATTTAAAAACGGATAAGCAACTTCAGGCATACTATTATTATATCGGTATTGCAACTCTACATACTGAAAATAAATTGATTGCTACCGAAAAATATATTAAGTTGTCCCTTGCTTCCAGTAATAAAATTCTGCCAGATACCCTTACCCGACTTGGTACCGTCTCTTTGGCCTTTATATATGCAAAGCAAAATTTACAAAATAAGGCTGAGAAATATATTGATCAGACTTTTATGGACTTTAATAAATTATTTTATGAAGAAAATCAAAATATTTTATTCTATTTGACAGCACTTATTTATTTTAAGCTCAATAATTTAACAATGTCTCTTAATTGGATAAACAAGTCTGTTAAATTCGCTACTGATCATAACTCACACTATATGTTAGCCAACTCTTTTTATTTAATGGCTCAAATTGCAAAAAGAGCAGAAGATAAAGATAATTTTTTAGCCGCTACTGAAAAGCAACAGCTACTAACTGGCCTTTTTAATGAACAAATTTATAAAAATATTTAGAATATCAGAATACTGATTTTTAATTTTTACTCAAATTGGATAGGATGAAGTCATCAAATAAAAGGAGGTTTCATCCTATGGAAAAACCACTATTTTCAAATGTTATTTCAATCAAATCAAGTAAAGAAAAAATCGCGTTGTTTTTAAAAAATCCGGAAACTTTACTGAAATGGATACCTGATATTATTCAGGTACAGCCAATTGACAACAATAAATTCAATATTCACAGAACAGATTCTGCTTTGAATAAAAATGAGGAAATTTCTGTTAGTTCAGAAAATGATACAATCTACTATGAAAGTACCGGAGGAAAACTCGAATACACTCTAATTTTTAATTTGACTAGTAAAAATGCAACAACATTATTAGAAGAAAATTTTTACTTGTCTGAAAATGATCATTCACATTTACCATTAAAATTACTCATGCCAATCGCTAAACATGCCTTTAATTCAAACTTACAAAGCTTTAAACGAATAATTGAAAACAACTAAAAAAGAGATTCCTGCAAGGAGTATGGCTAATTTTTGTTACTTCTTGGTAGCTTGTAAAATTAATCCGAACGCTGTTCGGACAAAAAAGGTCAGCTTCCTTTAAAATGGTGTTTACCACAAACACACTTTCTAGGAACTGATCTTTTGTCTAGTATAACCTAATCTGAACGAATTAAAATTGAAACTTTCTGTGAGTTAGAACTATCTAATTCTGAAATGACCATCATTTAAACCGTTCACCAGGTTTCAAATTATAGTTGCAGCGCCTTAATGATTTCAACTTTTTTAAACTATATAATATAGATTTTTGTTTCTAAAAATCGTTATAAAAAACAAATTTAACACCATCATAGCTGCCTTTCAAGAGAAAAATTTCAAATTCTTTTACACAAACGTTAATATATTGTTCTACATCCTCTTTTTTAAGTAAACCTGGAAAGTCTTCGATAGACATATCATCAAAATCAGCATCCAAGTCTTCAATAATTTCACTAATATCACGATCAATTATTTCGTTGACCCCAGTCGATAAGTATTTGTTATTTTTCAAAGTTACCAGTTTATATTGTTTTATCAGAATACCATTATAATAGTGAAAGTCTAAATAGAATCTTCGTAGCGCTTCATCCTTACTATAACTCATGTTTTCTAAAATATATTTTTTATAAACAGTTTTTAGCCAAATATCATCAGATATAAGATGAAGATAATATCCTAGTTGAAACGTATTCAAACATGTTCCATACTCCTCTAGAAACATGTTTGGAAACATATCATGTTCTCCATCTTCGCGTTTCACCATAAAGTGCGTAAGCTCTTTGGGTGTTCTCGAATTTTTGTTAACATCTGGAGTAATACTTCCAATTAAAAAATCATTTCCAAACCCATGCTTATTATTTATTACTTGTGCAATTGATAAATGCATTATTCTTGATCCCATTTGTCTAACATCCTTTTTTTACTGTGTGAGTATAATAATCTTGTAAGTATAATTTACTGTCATTTGCATAAAAACCCTCTTTAATCATGAGATGTGGCAACGCAACACAATTTTTCCCCATTGTAACACCTGGATATGTCATAGTGTAAGCTCCAATGCGACAGTGATCACCTATAATGGCTCCAAATTTTGAACTTGTTTTTAAATATGTTTTATCATCGAAAAAAATTTTTTTTGTTTTATGCCATCCAGTCGCGTCAATTTCATCATACAAGTTAAAGCTGGAAGTCGACGCATAAGCTGAAAAGTTTACATCACTTCCAATAAAAGACCGCGTTATTGTATTAAAGTGTGCAATATGCGTATCATCCAGAATCACACTATTAATAATCTCCGAGGAATGCCCAATTATAGTATTTTCCCCAATATAACAGCCACCTCGAATAAATGCACTTTTCCCAATCAATGCATTGTCTTTGATGACTGCTGGGCCTTTGATGTAAGCAAACCCCTGAATAATAACATTTTCACCGATATACACATTCCCCTCAATAATTGCACTCTTTGATATTTGGCTACTATTTGCAGTGTATGAATGATTTAATCTAGTTAGATCCACATAATTAAAATTATCCAAAAAATCAACAACAGTTTGCTTCAACATACCATTACGCAATCTCTCATCATTAACGTCTATAAAATTGTGTAAATCAACAACGTTCTTAGTTTTCATTATTTCCACCAGCTTTACTCAACTCTCCATTTAATAATTCCGTTTTAGTTCCAATCCAAGTTCTAATTGAGCTTAAACCATATTTATTGAACATATATTTTCTTTTCCTTAGCGTATATTTTTTAGCTTCTTCGGTGCTTACTGTATTTTTATTTTTTTCATGTGGATAGTGAACTGCAATCGCAGATCTATCAAGGATAAATCTAATATGATGCACAAATGCGTTAATAGCGAAATCTGCATCCTCTCCACCATAAGTTGTGTAAGCCTCATCGAATCCTCCGATTCTTTGATAGGCATCTTTTGATATTCCAATATTACATGACCAACCAATTACCCATGGTGCTGGCCACTTAGACAAATCATCTCCCATTGACTGGTATACTGATTCACGGCGATCATACGCATTTAAATTCAATAATACTTGAATCGTGCCATCGACATCCGCCGCATTAAAGTTATCAATAATTGCCTGTTTATATTTATCATGATCATCAAATCCCGCAACATAACCAATCACAAAACTATTTTCATTATTTACTAAAATTCTATGGTACTCACTCACAAATGTACTACAAACTGCAATACCAGCATCAATAAATACGAGATATTTACCCCCAGAGATATTTGCTCCAGCATTTCTCGCTTCAGAAACCTTAAATCCATTATCCGACTGATAATAGTACTTAATATTCAGTGATGTCTCAAATGCCTTAACAATTGAGATTGTTTCTTCAGACGATCCATCATCGACAACTATTACTTCAAAAGTCGTATTATTCAGTTTTTGTTTAAGTAGTGACTGCAAACTAATTTCAAGTAATTTATTCCGATTGTAGGTTGGAATGATTACGGATATATCAAAATTTTCCATTACTATGCGCTCCCTTTAAGACTAACTTAGTGCTATTATTTTCGTACAGCTTTAAAAACGGTGTGTAAACAACAAAAGACATAATGATAATTACGATTTGAAACACAACATATTTATAACTTCCTAGCAAAAAGCCTGAAATTAATGGTGGTGTTATCCACGGAAGAATGACACCGTTAAACGGCGGAATAACTCCATATAGAATACAAAGATATAAAGACATTCCGGTAATAACTGGAATAAAAATGAACGGTACTACCATGTATGGATTCAATACAATTGGTAGTCCAAAAACTATTGGTTCGTTAATATTAAATAAACAAGGTACAAAAGCACCTAATCCTAGCTTGCGATTACCTGACTCTTTTGAAAAAATAATCATTGATAGAATAAGCCCTATACTAATACCGCTTCCTGTCATAGTAATAAATTGATTTAAAAACTGTTGAGTTACTATATGCGCTCCATTCACTATTGTTAGATTATGGTGTGCTGCTATAATCGACTGGTTTTCAATAGTATTTGTCAATAAAATCGGTGTTATTACTCCACCAATAACGGAATTACCGTGAATGCCAAAAAACCAAAAAACTGAAATCAATGCCGAGATAGAAATCACACCAAAAAACGTGTCCGATAAGTTTTGTAAAGGAAGCTGCAAAAGAGTATAAATAGTCTCTACGAAGGTTCTTTTTATGATAAATTGAAATACAAATTGAACGACACCTATAACAATAAAACAACAAAACATCGGAATTAAAGACTCAAAAGCTATTCCAACATTACTCGGTAAATCTTTAAAAACTTTATTTCCAATCCTTAAGTTAACAATCTTTTCAAAGAAAATAGGGATGAGTATTCCGATTAACATCGCTGCAATAATCCCCTTGCTTCCAATCCAATCAATGGTTATATTCTTTACTATTTTTACATTTTCTGCTCCACAAAGAACTAAAAATGAAATTAGTGCGGTAATAGTTGTTTCTAGTTTTAATTTTTCGTTTTTAGTCATCGAAAAAGCAATTCCTAAACAACTTACTACACCTAAAATGTTGAACGAAAAAGTAATCAATCGATTCATTAAGACTTTCAAATCGGGATTAATATCAAATTGTACAAGAATAATGAAAATAGAACTTACAATTGTAATGGGGATGGTATATATCATCCCATCTTTGATTCCAGTCAAAATTCTGGAATTGAAGAAACGATTAGTTGCCGATGTAAGCGATTTCATTTATTCTACTTCTTTCTTCACATAATTACTTATATCACTGTATACATTTATTAAATATCTAGCAGCAGTCTTGACAGGCAACGGACTATCATTATAAGTAAATGACTTATTAATGCTTTGAAGCATTGTTATATCATTATAATCATCTCCGACAGAATACACATTATTAATATTTACTTTTTTTATGTTAACCAACCAATTAATTGCAGTACTCTTATCAATACCCACACGCGTAATGTCTAAGTATTTTCCATTGCGATTGAAATTCAATATTCTTTTCGTTGCTATTTTCTCACTTATAGCATTGATAATTTTAGTACTTGCTACGACAGTAATTGAACAAATATTATCCGAGCTAGGATTTAATTTATCGAAACTACGTAATTCATTGTCACTACTTGAAATCATAATTCGTTCGATTGAACTCAAGTATTTATTAATTATTTCTTTTATCGCATTGATCTGCTCCCCGTTCAGATAGAATGCTTTAATAATCTGACCTCTACTATCAATTACTATTGAGCCATTTGATGCTAGAGCGTAGTTAAACTCAGGTAGACCATATTTTTCTTTCGCATTGACTATCGATTTTGGAGATCTTCCGGTGGCCACAACAAAGAGATCATTTTCTTTGTTGTGTTTCGCAATAGTCTCTCTTGTATTCTTATCTACAAAGTCACCTCTCAAAATCGTTCCATCAAAATCACTAACTAGCATATTCATTTAATCACCCCTACATATTATTTCCGCGAACCAAATCTTTTTAACCCCCATATCATTTTTACTCCTACACAGTTCGCTACACCCACATTATTTACCTAATGTCTAGATATTTCAAGGGAATTTTTTTATATATGTTATTTTGAGATTTTGAATCAGTATTAAATAACCACTCGGTTCAATTTTAATACCGCTCAGATTTAAAGATTAACTGATTATTCTTTTAAAAAGGGCTCTTTGTCAACTGGTGTTGGTGGCGGAATACTAAGGTATTTGTCGAAAGACAGATGCCTTTTCTTATGCAAAATTAATTCAATTCGGGTAAAGAAATGCTGGTTATTTTTGAATCCATAACAATTACGTTTAAGGTAGATTGTGAAAAACTATAATCGTTTTCTATTTCTTCTTGTCTTATTATCATTGTTGCATCCTCCTTTCCATACTTTATTTATTACTTCAACACATATCGCGTATTGTCCCACAATATCACTGCTAGTTACGATCACAAACTACTCTACTTTATGCTATCCTATTTTAAAATCGGTTAAAAAAAAGTATATTGCAGGAATCTCTTTTTTAGTTGTTTTTATTTAAATGAACATCTAAGACAAATTTATTATGATTGCTCACAAATCTTGACGTCGAATATTCAAAGGCGCGGCCTTTTTGATCATAAGCGATTTGATCAATTACAAAAATTGGACTATCCAAGGAAACTTCTAAAACTTGACTAGTTTCTTTGTTTGCTGGTTCAGCATAAACCACTCGTCTTGCATCTGTTAACTGTAAGTTCGCGTGACTCCCTAAATAGTCATACACGGATCCTGATAATACCTTTTCATCGATAGGCGCAATTGAGACCGGCATCACTGAGTGCTCAAAACTATAGACCTTTTTATTAATCAATCTAACCCTTTTAATTTCATAAACTGGATCATTAGATAATATTTGTAGATTTTTTTGTTCTATTTCTGTTGGTAATCGGGCATTAAAATGTATTAATTTACTTGATATTTTTTGATCTCGATGTGAATATGTGACACCAACAGGTAAATCTAGAGGCAACATCTCCGTAGATTGACTATCCATTCTTGGTCGCACATACGTCCCTGACCCTTGCTTACTATAAACTAATCCTTCATCAATTAGTAAATTTAATGATTTTTTTAACGTTAATCTAGAAACTTGGTATTTTTCGGTTAATATTTCTTGAGTTGGCAGTAAAGCCCCGGCACGATAATGATTTGTTAAAATATCTCGTTTAATATCTGAGTATATTTCTCGATATCTGTACATTTGTCTACCTCATTTCTATACATTTGTATATACATATTATATTATATAATTTAATTTGTAAACACGTTTCATTTAAATATGTATTTACAAATTAAAAAGATGTTGTTATACTTTGTTTATAGAAAGCGCTTTCTATAAACAAAATTAAAAGGAGTCTTTATTATGCATTTTAACTTAGAAAAAATCCAGGGGCCACTCTTAAAAGTTTCAGCATGGGTTGAAAGAAATACCATTTTACAAGCTATTAAGAATGCCTTTGTTAGAACAATTCCGTTTACTGTTGTCGGATCATTCTCAAATCTAATCAAAATGGAACTTGATGCATTAATTAAAGCAAAAGATATTCATAATGTCATTTTAACAAGTATTAGTGACTTATTCGGCTACATTGGTACTGCTACTCTTGGTATTGTTGCACTAATCGTTGTTTTTTCATCAGCATACTCGTATGCAATGGAATTAAAAAAGGACGAAAAAAATAAAGGTTTAAATCCAATTATTGCCACATTATTGGCATTCGCAGCATACTTCGTCATGATTCCTAATAACGTTAACTTTTTGGATAGCAAAGCTAAAGTTGTTGAAGGTTTTTCAACTTCATTCTTTAGTTATGAAGGTATGTTTACAGCCTTAATTGTTGGAATGCTTGCCGTTTCGTTGTTCGCTCGATTCGCAAGAAGTAAGTTCACGATTAAAATGCCTGGTAACGTACCACAAAATGTTTTCGATTCATTTTTCTCATTAATTCCAATTTCCGAAGTACTTATTATTTTTGGTATCGTAAGAATTACAATACAGTCACTTGGCTATGTTTCATTAGTACAAATGATTGCTGATATTGTTATCTCACCAATGTTAAGCGTTGGTGTTGGGCTTCCAGCTATTATTATTGTTATTTTATTAGAACAAATCCTTTGGTTCCTTGGTTTACATGGTTTCAATATCGTCTGGGGCGTTATTTCAGCCTTCTGGTTACCACTATTCCTTAAAAACGTTGCAAAATTTGCTGAAACTCAAAGTTTTGCTGATATTTCAATTTCACCTAATACAATGACAAATGTTTACGCCATGATTGGTGGTTCTGGTGCAACATTTGGTTTAATTATTGCAATGCTGATTTTCACAAATAAAGGTGAAAAAGAGCGAGAAGTTGCAAAACTAGGTTTCATTCCAAGTTGTTTTGGTATTAATGAACCTGTTATTTTCGGTTTACCTATTGTTTTAAATCCACTAATGTTCATTCCATGGATTGTTGTACCTGTCACAAATGCAATTATTGCATATGTTGTAACTTCAATCGGTTGGGTTGTACCTCTTGTAGTTTTAAATTCTGGTAATGAACCTATTTTCATTAGCACTTGGGTATTAGGTGCATTCCATCTAAGCCCAGTCGTTTTAACTGCTGTTTTAGTTGTCTTAGATACTGCACTATATGCTCCATTTGTTATTATCAACCAACGCCATGAACGTGCAGAAGCAAGAAAATTGGATGCAGACATGGTTACAGAATAATCTGAATTTAATTCAAGAGAAGAAAGGGTGTTTCATTTGAAACAGATTCATGCAATCGCACATACTCATTGGGATTTTGAATGGTATTTTACACGTCAAGAGGCTCGAATTCAATTTGCCTTCCATATGGACGAAGCTTTTGAGGCATTATCTAAAAATGAACTAGATTATTATCTATTAGATGGACAGATGTCAATTATTGATGATTATCTAAATACAGCTCCAGAAAAAGAAGATCTTATCAAAAAATATGTTTCTATGGGTCGTTTACTCATTGGACCTTGGTATACTCAAATTGATGAAATGGTTACTTCTGGAGAATCTATTGTTCGCAATATCAGAATTGGATCAAAGCTAGCTGACAATTTAGGTGGCGTAATGAAAGTTGGGTATCTCCCAGATTCATTTGGACAAGGACAAGATATGCCAAAAATATATAATGGATTTGGTATTAATAGCACCGTTTTCTGGCGTGGGTTCCCTACAGAAAACGATTCCCGCTATTTTTACTGGACAAGTAATGACTCCTCCAAAGTTTTAGTTGCTAATATTAAAAATGGCTATTATGCAGGTGTAGATTTAGTTGAAAATGATAACTTTTTCGATTTAACGGAGAAAATCTCAACGAATACTACATCTGACAATCTTGTTTTACCAATTGGTGGCGACCAGCGAGCTATCGATCATAATTTAAAAGATAGACTTGCAACTGCTAATAGTGTTCTTTTACAATCTGATTCTGTTATTCAAGAAAGTACGTATCCAAAATTTTTTGATGCATTAGCTAAGGAGTCCAATTTACCATCATTTAATGGAGAATTCATTGATCCATCAGATTCTAAAATACATCGAGGAATCTATTCTTCTCGTTACGATTTAAAACAGCTTTACGATAAATTAGAACGGAGAATGACTTATGAAGTCGAGCCTTTAATGGCTATTGCTACACATCAGGGTATATCTGAAAAGCAAGGTTTAATTGATGATATTTGGAAGACTATTGCCCGTGGACAAGCTCATGATAGTTCCGGTGGCTGTAACAGTGATAAAACAAATCAAGATATCTTACATCGTGGAATTGTGGCAGATCAATTATCTCTTTCACTCAAAGATTATCTACTTCGTAAACTAAGTATTTCTATTTCAGATAAAAAACAATTAAATTTATTTGCTTGGAATCCACTTCCTTTACCAGTTAATGAAATTCGTGAATTCGAAGTTAGTACTTCTTTTGCTAATTTTAATCTTAAAACAATAGACGGCATTGATGTTCCTTTTGATATTATTTATCAAAAGGAAGAAAATGCAGCAGTTTTACGCCGTGATCAAACTGAAATGACTGATGATTTTTATTATATTACTAAAATTGCTTTTAAAACGATCATATCAGCTACAGATTGGACTGGCTACTGCATTCAGTCCGTCTCTGAAAACAACCCAGTAAATACATTAGAAGTATCTACTGATATTCAAAATGATTTCTACAAAATTTCTTTTGATGACGGGCAATTAAATCTTAAAACAAAGTTTGATAATCACTCATATTCTAATTTTATGACAATTGAAGATAGCGGTGATGAGGGTGATACGTATGACTACTCTCCTGCATTCAAAGATTGGTTATTAACTTTAGATTTTTCAAAATCTGATTCAATAACATTTAAATCAGGAAAATTATATCAAATTATGTCAATTACTGGTTCGTGGACCTTACCAATCAACTTAGAGGAGCGTGCACTAAAAACTAAAACTGGTCGATTAAATTATCAATTAACATTAACATTAACAAAAAATTCTAACGTTATTAAATTTAAGATGCACATTGATAATACTATTCTTGATCATCGTATGCGACTTATTTTAAATACACAATTAACGAATGTCGTTAGCTCGTTCGCAGATACCCCATTTGGTATCATTGAACGTCCTACTGAAGACAAACACCTTAAAGACTGGGAACAAATTGGTTATAAGGAAGAACCAACAAGTATGCGACCAATGATTCATTTCGCTAATTCACATAATAAAGAAGTAAGTTGGTCTTTTCTAACCTTAGGTACGAAAGATTTTCAATTAATTGATAAATCTTTTGATAAATTAGCGATTACATTGTTTAGAGGAGTAGGTTTCTTAGGACGTCCTGACTTAATGCGCCGTCCCTCAGATGCTTCAGGTCTACAAACAAAAATTGTATCAACTCCGGATAGTCAATTAAATAAAGAATTAATATTTGAAGGTGGGCTAGTTGTTGAAGCTGACTTCAAGCCTATTGAACTTCAAAATAAGCATCGCCAATTAAGTCAAAATGAACTTTTCTATCAAGATCAAATAATAAATCGCTTCTCAACACCTTTACAATATTTCATGATGAATCCAGCAAAGACTAACGTTAATCACAATTCAATTATGTCCGTTCAAAATTTAAAGGTCATTATGAGTAGTTTTTCAATATCAGATGATAAAACTGGATTTGAACTTCGTCTTTATAATCCAACTGATAACGTTATCAATCAACCTGGCAATCTCTCATTAAATACTACTTGTAACATTGCTGAACTCGATTTAAATGGTAAAGTTAGCCATTTCATTAATTCAAAAGTTACCACCGTTGATTTACTATCGTTTGGTCCAGGAGAAATTAGAACTTACGGTATCTTTCCAATTAAATAAGTAATTATGATAACTTACGATTTGAGGTATTTAAATGATAAATCAAGAAAAACTAATTAAACAAGTTACGGATTATTCAGAAACAATTTCACTTTCTTCAAAAAAATCTACTGCATTATTTCGTAATGTATTCATTGATACACTAACAAATACGGTTAAAGTACAAAATGATTCAGATATATTCATTGCTACAGGAGATATTCCTGCCATGTGGCTCAGAGATTCGACATTTCAGATACTACCTTATCTTTCACTAACAGATAAGATTCCAGAAATAACATATCTCATCCATGGCGTTATTAATCAACAACTTGCCTATATTAAACATGATCCTTATGCAAATGCATTTAACGAAACTAGTTCTGGTGCACACTACACAGTTGATAAATCAAATATTCCAATATCTGATCTCGTTTGGGAGAGAAAATTTGAAATTGATTCATTATGCGCCCCTATCCATTTGGCATCAGAACTTTATCAAAAATCTGGATATTCAAAACATTTAGACAGTAACTTTTGGCAAACTGTAAAGTTAATTGTGGATACCTTTATTACGGAACAACATCATGAAACTTCCGATTATATTTTTAATCGTTCTAATGGTCCCTCAACAGACACATTGAGTCATGGTGGTAAAGGTGCACCAATTGGGTATACAGGTATGGTTTGGAGTGGTTTCCGCCCAAGTGATGATGCCTGCTTATATGGTTATCATATTCCAGGTAATTGCTATATCATTTGTGTCCTAGATGAGTTGCTTACCTTATCTAAAACACAACCAGCTCCAGTCGAGCTACTTAAAAGAATAAGTCGTCTCCGATCTGAAGTTGAATCTGGAATTGAAAATTTTGGAATCGTATCAGCTCCAAATTCTAATGAAACTATTTTTGCCTATGAGGTTGATGGCTTAGGTAATATCAATTTAATGGACGATGCTAACGTACCTAGTCTATTATCTCTCCCATTTATTGGTTATATTTCACCTGATGACTCTATCTACCAAAAAACGCGTAAATTTATTCTGAGTGATCAAAATCCCTATTATTACTCGGGAAAATATTTAAAAGGGATTGGCAGTCCTCATACACCAAAGGAATATATTTGGCCGATTTCGTTAGCGATGGAGGGATTAACATCAAATAATCCGGAAATTATGCAAAATAATTTAGATATCATTAGTCAAACCGATGATGACACATTACAATGTCATGAAGGAATTAACGTTAATGACCCAAGTCAATTTACTAGAGACTGGTTTTCTTGGGCAAATATGACTTACTGTCAACTTGCTTTACGATATCTGAATATTTAATAATATAGTTAATTTAGAGTAGAGAAATCTACTCTTTTTTTAGGCTTATAACTAATTCAAATCAAAAAAATATTATCATTGAGTATGATAATATTTTTTAAGTATCTCTATTAATTCTTGTTCAACGCCAAGTACATCACTATCCGTCCCTAATCCAGTGATAATATATGTCTCCAGTGCTGAATTCAAATAATTTTTGCTCATAAAATTTGTAATAACTAAATCATAATTCTTAGTAGACTCGTAAACATCTATGTTGACTCGTAAATTAATATTTAATTCCCGACTGGCGTACATCATAAACATTTCCTTAACGCGCTCCTCAGTATTTAAATCCACACCTACCGTTAATAATTTTTCTTTTGCCAATAAACGCGCATTAAAAATTGACATAATCGTCTTGATAAATGAGTCACCATACCTTGAATAAAAGGCATACCATTCGGGATCGCCCTTCGATTCTTCAATCATTGCACTCATGGCATTTTTTACATTTTTAAGAACTAACTCATTATCTTTTCTAAGGCGATAATCTTCCATCATATCTGTACTAGCAGATTTTAAAACGCCGTGAAATAAAAAGGCTTCTGTACAAATTGGATATAAAGACTCACTTAAATCGCCTCCAGCAACCTGAATACCTAAGCTATTCTCAAAGCCATTTTCTAAAAATTCAACAGCTTGTTGCAATTTATTATTATTTTTACGATTAACGGCCACGAAATCATGGGCAACAAAGGTGCTCCATGGTACTGGCACAAAAGCCGTGGTCCAAGCGTAAAGTAGTGCACTTTCAAAATGAATATCAACTTTATGCTTAAACTCTTTAACAATTTCGCCAAATTCTTCTTCAACGCTATCGAACAAAGAATTATTTTTTATCATGTCTTCTAAAACAACTGAAATACTACGATTATCTTGATCGTTAACCATCATTCGTTGACTTGTTACTTTTAACCAAAGCTTTACTCTAACTAAACTACTATCATTCACATTAAAATCAAAATATTCCTCAAACCGTTGGATGACTGCCATAATAATGCCATTTTCACTTGATTGTTCGAATTTAAAATCAATTCCTAAAAACAATGAATAATAAAAAAAGCGAATTTGACTTTCGTTACCTAACATCACACCATGAGAAATTTTCACATGAAATTCTTCTAAAAGAGAATTTAATCGCTTAATCCTTCTAAAAATAGAAGCCTCACTGACATTTAATTTAGTATCTAGATTCTCAACTTTTGCATTACCTTTAGTATAAAAGGCCATTAAAATCTGATAATTTATCGATTTTTTTATATACCGATAAATCGTTTGATTAAAATTCATTTCGCCTTTACCTAATAATTGGACGTTATTTTTTGTAATAATCATGTAGGGTTCATCCCCGGAATTTAAATCTTTATCCAATTGTTGTAAAGCAACTTTTACAGCCGTTTCAGAAACATTTAATTGCTCACGTAATCGTTTTCTTGATAAACCAGTTTCGTTCAAAGCTAATATTTAAATAATTTCGCAAATTAGCCATTCTTGTTTATCGAGAATGTTTTTCTTGTACAAATGCTTACCTCCGAGTATTTCCAATCATTAACATAAATATTTTTTTGAGTTAAATTTTTATCCCCAATACCATACTTAAAAAATAACTTATTCCCCAGAATTATTATCCTCTTTATGTTAACATTTAACCTATTTCATGTCATTTTTTATTCTAATTTCTCTCCAAATACTAACGATATCTTATCTATCATTTAACTTGACATCTAAGTTAAATTAATTCAATTTCCTACTAAAATAACCCTTAACCAGGAAAGTTTCTTGGTTAAGATCTATTATTTGAAGATGACGATCTACCATGGACAATTCTAATTTATTACTATCCAATTTAAAGTTATCGAAAAATTTAAAACCTAAAATAATTGAAATTAATTTAACTAAAGAATACAAAGACAGAAAAATTGTGCATTCTATAAAAAAATAACATAATCCATTATTAATCATTATCATTTATAATTGAATAATTCTAAGAATTGATTTTGATAATTTCTCACGTTTCTCATCTGTTAACGTACTAAAATATTGTAATAATTCTAAAGTAGGTATATCCGAAAACTGTTGCCTACTAAAGAAGTCTGACAATTCCAATTCTAGCGCACTGGCAATATCAGATAATTTATTAATACTGATATTAGCAACGTCCCCTCGTTCAATTCTAGAAATCAAACTAATAGAAACGTTAGACTTTTCAGCAAGCTGCTCAATTGTTAGACTAAGTGCCTTACGTTTTTTTCGAATTAACTGACTTATCGTTTTAACCATTAACTTTCTCCAATCACGAATCTTATTTTACAATAAGTGAAATCAAAGAAAGCTTAAAGATTTTTAAAAACGTTAATTTTAGCAAAAAGCATATTATTATACTTGTTATCATTATAATAAGAATTATATAAACCATATTTAAGTGATCTAAATTTGATTTTTACTAGCATATGAAATGGTACCATATTACTCAAAAGTGCTGCCTAAATCTAGTAATTAAAATAATTGTTACAAAAAAAGTTATCAACTTAATGATAACTTTTCATTTTGTTTATAATTAATCGTTTAAGTTATAACGTAATTTCATTTGTTCGGAACCAGATATAACCATTTCACCTAACAATTGTGTTTGACGTTTTAATGATTCTGTAGCTAACTTATTATTCATTTCTTCTAAAAATGCTGTGATATTTGCTTGTGAACTAACTGCCTTATCAGCAACATTTTGAATTTCATGGTAAGCACTCATTGCTTCAAGTTCAAATGTATTTCGCATATCTACGTAGAAGTCATAATTCGTATCGCCCAACAATGCAGTTGTACAACTGAGCCAATACATATTATTTAAATCAAATTCACCTGTCGCATTTTTATATGATTCTGGTGTGTCATTAACGTTCGCATAGAATGGCACAATTGTATTAAACGTATTTGCACCATAAGCTAACCAGTGAATCCCAGCAATCTCATCAGGTACATCATTACGAACTTGTAATAAATGTACATTATGATTACGGTTAATCCCAATTGGACGGAATCGTGTTTTAATATCTTCTGGCGCACTACCATAAGGATCGTATTCCGTATTTTCAAAATGTGCACTCAAAACAAATTTAACATCTTCAATTGAAATTTTACGATTTGCATGACAAATGAAAGGTAAGTCTTGATCCATTGGATCTTGAATAATTTCAGGATTGAAATATTGTTGACCGTACCATGTACGGGGATTATTGTAGACCGTATCTTTAATTGATGCACTACCAAAGATATGACGTAAATTGTAACCCTCAAAATCAGGATTTAACTTATTATTATCAATTAAGACTTTTAAATCTTCAGAACAAAGTGTGTCTTCTGAATCAAAATCAAACATATCAATATTTCGACGGTTAGGTGCAACAACATAAGCGTCATCCGGAATACGAACAGCTGCCCAATGATGGCCACCGATTGTTTCAAGCCACCAAACACTATCATTATCGGAAAATGCGATACCATTTGGTTCATATGTGCCATGTGTTAAGAGTAAATCGCCTAAACGTTCAACCCCTTCTTTAGCACTATGAATATATGGTAAGACGAGCGTTACAAGATCTTCTTCACCAATTCCACCAGCAGCATAAGGATCAAGCCCTTGAATACGTGGATTACTTGTAATTGTTTCTGTAGCAGACATCGTTACATTATCACTATTGATACCCGCTGCAGGCCAAATTCCGTTTGTTAAAAGTGAGTTTGGAATTGAGGTATAACGCATTGGATTATCTGGTAATTCTACCTTTACACCACTAATAACAGATTGATAATTACGTGGTTGATCTTCAGGTTGTACAACAACAAAACGTTGTGGATCTAAAGCTTCATGCCCATCATCATTTCGAGAAATCATTGTTGAACCGTCGATTGAAGCATTTTTACCAACTAAAATTGATGTACAAGAACCTTGAACTCTTTTTGTCATTTTCCACACACTCCTTATTGATTTTATACTAATAGTATAGCGGTTTTAGCGGTAAATTAAAAGCAGTCTTAACCCCATTTTTGGCGTTAAGACTGGCTCTACAATTTCGTTGACTAAAACTAATTGAAAGCGGTGAAAGGTATGTCCCATACCTGTATTATACAAAATTTGCGCAAGACCTATAATTTGAATAATTTTGTCATAAAGATATTAAAATCATATGAAAAGGAAAATGATATTGACTGTGACGCTACGGTACATCATATACTGACGGTAGTATACATTTTAAATAACAAAAATTATTGATGAATTTAACTGTCCTAGTTGTTTATTCACCTATCTTTGCGTAAATATTTAGGACGTATGGCTACCAACCTTATAAATAACAGAATACTCTGGTGAAAACATGAATTTATCTGAATTAGTACTATACGCCAAGGAAAAATATAATATTATCGAACAATACAAATGGCCTAAATTCCCTAGTTTTTCGGTGTTGGTAGATCCCAGCACAAATAAATGGGTGGCTGTTTTGATGCGTCAAAAAAACGCTACTTCTGGTGATAATATCGAGCGTTGTGACATCAAATACGCACAGGAAATACCAACTGATATTTTACCGTCTTACCTTTCGTCACCTTTTCGAATGCGCGGTCCGAAGTGGTTAGGCGTCCATTTTGACGACAGCACAGACCCAGATGTTATATATCGTATTTTTGATAATGCACTTGAAAAGAACGAACAAAGCGGTAATACGATTGTTCTAAACGCCGAACCTGAACCTATACAACAGCAACAATACCACGCGGTTCCTCTGACGTTTAAGGGAATGACTTCTGATGTCAAAGAAAATAAAATTCCTGAAAAAATGATAAAAATGAGCCAACTCTATGCTTACGGTGATAACTCTTTCAAGCAAAAATGCCGGAATTTTTATGTCCAAGGACAATTTATGGCCGACTACGAAGATGTTTTCTCCTACAATGTCGACATACACCGCTACTTTACAACCTACCATGATCTTGGTTTGAAACAATTACGCGGCTATTTTAGTTGGCGAACAAACATCCGAAAAGGCATTTATAAAAAAATCACGACCTCACTTGCATACCTATATTTGTATGAGTTGGTTAATGGCATAGGCACATCATCCGTGATAGACAGCCTACAAAAAATAAAAGCATTTGAAATCAATTATCTGGACTCCGGTATTGGAGATAATCGTATACGCTTAAACAGCCATAAATGGTTGTTTGAACTAGCAGTAATAAATGGTATAGAACCAGACACGACGTATCAGTACGCTGATACCGAAAAATTACAAAGAGATAATGCAATCATGATTTTAGGTGATCCAGAAAAGCATGAAGACAAAGCAGTATTTGATGCGCTTTGTCTTTTTGGAAGACATAAAATTTTGGCATCAGCTGTCCTTAAAAAACATGAAAAACACGGCACACAGTTATTCGCTCAAGTGTGGCGAACAGCTATAAAAATGGATAATAACTTATTTTCTGCGTGCTTTGGCACAATACATTCTCATCTTTGGTACCCTCTAGGCAACGCCGTATATTACCAAGTAACGCCACAACAGCCACTTATATACAAGTTGAATGATATCCGAAAATATACCTACAAAGATAATGCGTGGTACGAACAGAGTTACCAAAAATTTAACTTTCATCAAGAAAAGTTAGATGGTCTTTTGCGTGAAACAGATCGTATGTTACGACTTTATTTAAAAACTGGTTATCCTTTAAAAGCACGAGATGCAGAAACCTGGGCAGCACCGTACGTTAAAACTGTCATTGCAGCTGACCGTGATTCTCGTTTGAAAGCAGATAAGCCTAAGGTTACCATTCAATTTTCAAATTTAGATAAAATTAGAAGCGATGCGTTTGAAACACGAGACAGTTTGTTAACTGACGAAGAAAAAGATACTTCTGAAAACGTATTACCAAAGCATAATAACATATTGCCATCCACTGAACAGACTGGCCTCGAAAAAATACCTGTTATTGATTCAGAGCCTACGCTGTCACTAAGCAAGACCCAGTTAGAATTATTAAGCTTATTAGTTCGAGGCGAATCTGTCACAGACATGATCCGTGATATGCATGGCATGCCTGAAGTGATTACCGACACGTTAAATGAAACGCTTTTTGATGACATCGGCGACTCAGCTCTACAATGTGACGGCGATACCATCTTTCTTATTGAAGACTATCGGGACGATTTAATTGAAATAATTAGGAGAAATATGAAATGACAAAACAAACTCAAAAAGTACCAAAGCGCATTGCACAAACAGTATTAAATTCCTTAAAGGGTGGTGTTGTCCCTAGAATTGGACTACCTTACGTTACGGTGGGTAGAAAAAATGAAATTCAGGCACTTTTACACGATGTCGATATCATATCAGAAGGCGGTGCATCTTTTCGCTTCGTTGTTGGTAGATATGGCTCAGGTAAAAGTTTTCTGATGCAAACGATTCGTAATTACGTGATGAACAGTGGCTTTATTGTTGTCGATGCAGATTTATCACCAGAACGACGTCTTCAAGGATCAAAAGGTCAAGGTCTTGCAACCTATCGCGAATTAATTAGTAATCTATCTACAAAAACAAAACCTGAAGGTGGTGCACTTAACTTAATTTTGGATCGTTGGATTAGCAGCGTTCAAACAAAAGCAGCCAGCGACAGTGGCCTAACCCCAGGTGATCCTCGGTTGACTGCGATGGTAGATCAAAATATTTACACAGTCACTTCCTCAGTCAGTGAACTTGTATACGGCTTTGAATTTGCTAAATTACTTTCTTCCTATTATCATGCCTATGTCAACGCCGACGATGAACTGAAAGCAAAAGTCATCCGCTGGTTCCGTGGGGAATATGCTTTAAAACGTGAAGCCAAAAAGGACTTAGATATTAATATTATTATTACAGATGATAATTGGTATGAATATTTAAAACTTTTCGCTGCTTTCTTTAGATTAGCTGGTTATTCTGGCATGCTAATTATGATTGACGAGCTGGTAAATATCTATAAGATTCCAAATAGTATCACGCGTCAATATAATTATGAAAAACTGTTAACGATGTACAATGACACACTGCAAGGTAAAGCTAAATATCTTGGTATCATCATGGGAACTACTCCACAAGCTATAGAAGATAAACGTCGCGGTGTTTATAGTTATGAGGCCCTGCGTTCTCGTCTAGCTGAAGGTAAGTTTTCAAAACCAGGCGCTAGAGATTTGTTGGCCCCGGTCATCAAGTTAGAACCATTAACAGCTGAAGAGATGCTAATTCTATGTGAAAAGTTGGCTATTATGCATGCAGATCTCTATAGTTATGAAAAAAAGATGACAGACGATAACCTCGCCACCTTTATCCGAATTGAATATGAACGCATCGGAGCAGATTTAAATATTACCCCACGCGAGATTATCCGTGATTTCATTGAGGTATTAGACATTTTATATCAAAATCCAAATCTATCCATTGACACAATATTTGATTCTGATGAGTTTTCTTATGCCAAATCAGAGGCTGTTTCTAACAAAGTGGCTGACAATTTTTCTGAATTTACAATTTGAGAGGTATTCACATGGATATATATAACCGATATGCGCCTTTTATTCAAGACTACATTTACCGGTCTGGCTGGCGAACCCTGCGCGCTGTTCAAAATGCGGCCGGAGATGCCATTTTTAACACAGATAAGAATGTTCTTTTAACGGCATCTACTGCTTCTGGGAAAACGGAAGCTGCTTTTTTCCCTATTCTAAGCCTACTTGATGAACAACCATCAAGCTCAGTTGGAGTACTGTATATTGCCCCCTTAAAGGCTTTGATCAATGACCAATTTGGTCGATTAAATGAGCTTTGTGAAGAAGCTGATATTCCAGTCACACGTTGGCATGGGGATGCCCCTCGAAGTCAAAAGCAAAAATTACTACGCAAACCAGCCGGTATTTTACAAATTACACCGGAGTCCTTAGAGGCTTTGATGATAAACAAGTCTATGGAAATCCCTGCCCTTTTTGGTGATTTACGCTTTATTGTCATTGATGAGATACATTCACTTTTACGTTCGGATCGTGGTGGACAAACCTTTTCGCTAATTGAACGCCTCTGTCGACTATCGGGCAGTAATCCAAGACGAATAGGATTATCAGCTACAATCGGAAATCCAAAAGCAGCGGGTAAATTTCTTGCCGCAGGTAGTGGCAGAGAAACTATCATCCCAAAGTTTGACGGTGGAAAAGAAGTATGGCGACTGTCAATCGAACACTTTTTTAATTCAGAACCACAAGCTAACGAGACGATAAATAGCGTGATAACAGCCCCACCTACCTCTGCTTTAGAACCTGCCACAGATAAAGCTCCAAAGGCAGCAAATCCAGGTATAGGCTATATTTTTGAACATACACGTGGCAAAAAATGCCTCATTTTTACTAACTCGCGAGAAGAGTGTGAATTAGTCTGTCAAAATTTACGGCAGTACTGTGAAGTCAACAACGAACCGGATCGTTTTCTTATTCATCACGGAAACCTTTCAACAGCCTATCGAGAAAGTGCTGAAGAAGCCATGAAAGATGCTGATTCTCTCATGAGCGTCTGTGCCACCGCAACACTAGAACTTGGTATCGACATTGGTAGACTAGAACGCGCCTTTCAGCTAGATGCACCATTTACGGTTTCCGGATTTTTACAGCGTATGGGCAGAACCGGCAGAAGAGGTGACCCTTCTGAAATGTGGTTTGTTATGCGCGAAGACCACCCAGAAGCTCGTGCTATGCTACCAGATTTGGTGCCCTGGTACCTTATTCAGGGTATCGCTCTCGTACAATTATATATCGAAGAACGTTTTGTAGAACCACCCAAAACAGACAAATTGCCTTTTTCCCTGCTTTATCACCAAACAATGAGTACATTGGCATCATCTGGCGAAATGACACTTGCTGAACTTGCTTCACGCGTCCTAACGCTTTCTGCTTTTCATCGAATTAATCAAGAGGACTTCGGAACTTTACTGCGTCATCTGATCACAATCGATCATATCAATCGTACCGAAAATGGCGGTGTAATTGTTGGTCTTGCTGGTGAACGTATTGTTAACAACTACAAATTTTATGGGGTCTTTCAAGAAAACATCGAATATACAGTCCGTGCAGGATCAGAAGAGTTAGGTACAATTGTCAAGCCACCACCAGTCAGTGACAAGATTGCCATAGCAGGACGTGTATGGGTTGTCGATGAAGTTGATCACAAACGTCGTGAGGTATACTGTACGCTCGTTAAAGGTAACAAACCAGCCTACTTTGGAGATGTCGCTGGGGATATTCACACCAGAATCCTAGAACGTATGCACGATGTCCTTGCAGAGCAAAAAGACTATTCCTACTTAATGCCACAAGCTAGAGGCCGTCTAGCAGAAGCCAGAGAAACGTTTAAAAAGGCAGAAATGGCTAATCGTCCACTGGTTCATCTTGGTGGCAAAATGTGGGCATTGTTTCCATGGCTTGGCAGTTACGCGTTCCTTGCGCTTGAGCGGTTTCTGAAAATCCGTTGTGGTAAACGTCTTGGGTTGAAAGGCATGAATTCATCACGACCATATTACCTACAATTTACCATGTCTGTCAGTGAAGCAGAATTTTATAAAATCGTAGCAGAAGAAGCAGCTACCGATTTTGATCCTTTGGCATTGGTATATGAAAAAGAAGTGCCTGTTTTTGAAAAATATGATGAATATGTACCAGAAGAATTAATTCGTAAAGGATTTGCAAACGGTATCTTAGATCTCAAAGGAATGCAAAATCGCGTGCTTAGTTGGCAAAAACATCTCTAAACAGAGATTCTAAAGTATCAATGTGATAATAAACTAATTAGTTATCTACTTCAACAACGCTACTAAATCATCCGGCACATGACGTGGTCCTCTGATAGAGGTCGCGCCATGTTTTTTTAATTTCTCTAAGGTAAATGCTTGCTCATCATACGTTGTTATCAAATGTAAATGCATCATATACTTCATCGAAATATGCTTATCATGATGCGGATAAGCATCCTTGGCTTTGACAACTAAACATTTATAAATGATCGCTTAAATTGGCGCCGTAACAGACACACAAACAACATCATTTTCTTTAATATATATGTATAAAAAAGAAGGCTCGCATTACGAGCCTTCTTTTTTTGAAAACTTGAAAGTTTCCGAGACTATTCAAATTAAGTTCATCACATTTTTCCTAGTACTAATCATGTCTAATCGCACTGTTCAAATTCTTATGATTAAAAAAATAGATACTAAAAGCTACTGGAACAATTAAAATCATAACTGGAAAAAGTAATTTTATTGGTAAAATATTTGTAATAATGCCACCTAGAATTGGTCCTAAAGACATTCCTATGTCACTCCCCAAATAGTAAGTTGCAGTAGCCAGCCCCTGTTCTTGCAAAGGCGCTAATAATAGAGCTGTAGACTGGCAAACAGAAACCATTGTTCCAAACCCAATGGCCATCAAAGCCGCAGCTAACGCCATCTCTAAATTGTTATGCATTATGGTTAAGAAAAAAAGATAGCCCACAGTCACAATCATACAGATATAAAACCAAACACCAAAGGGAATACTGTCAAAATAGTTTTTTAATAAAATTCGACTAAAAATCAAAACAATTGAATAAATTACAAAAAATAAGCTAACAGTAATATTTAGATTACTTGCTCGAACATACATTACAATGTCAGCCTGGACCGCAAAATATGGAATAGAAATTAAAGCAAAAATTGATGCAACTGGTAATGCACTTCGTTGAATCAGCTTAAAATGTGTCGCTTCCTTACGAACGAAAGATGGCATGGCTCGATTATCAATAAACTGAATTGTGATTACCACGGCAATCGCACTGACAGCGGCCAAAAGAAAAATCATTTTATACCCTACTTTTTGATATATCTCAAGTGACAAAACTGGGGCAACTGCCATAGAAAGAGCGTTTACCAACCCATAATACCCCATCGCCGCACCAACACGTTGGCGCGGCACCAAGAAAGCCAACCAGGTTGCCAAGCATACAGTGCATAAGACAAAACCAACCCCATTAATGACTCTAAAAAAGAATAACCAAGCAGTATTAAAAGAAAACATATATCCAAAATCACTAATGGCACATAGAATACCACCAATAAATGTTAACCCATATTTTGATATTTTATCGGTAAGATTTCCAGCAATAGGTCTTAAAAATAATGAAGTAATACTCATAATACCAACAATTAAACCTGCTAGAGTACTAGTAATACCTAAATGTGTAACATAGCCACTGATTAACGGATTTACCGACTGAATACTAAATTGATAGAAAAAAGTGGCTATCATTACATAAATAACGTCTTTAGAAATAAATGTTTTTCGGTCCAAGTCCTTGTATCTCCCTTTATTCGTTCTAAGTCCAAGAAAATCCTCAAATGTTTCACAATAATATATAGTTTTCTCCACCAATTATTCAGAAATGCAAAATCTATAATTAATCCGAACAAAATTTAAAAGGTCAAAAAATTATGTCTTGCTATCAAAAACAATCACCGCTAGTTTTAGCTTTCGGTCGTCTGCGGAAGCGAGAAGCCAACACATCTTTAAACTGTTGTCATACTTGTTATCTCCAAAAAACACCAATTTGAGTCAGCTAGCCAACAATGAATTGACCTCCACTTTTTGCTATAAACTATTAAGGACGGTCTATTCCTTTAAATATTTCAAGAATATCCAAACTATGTTCTGTAGCATTATAAGGCATGTTTCCAATTCCTTTAGCACTTATTTTATCTACTTTAACAGCGTCCCAAGTAAGATCGGAATGACCTTCCGCCATATCTAATAACGTGTCTTTAATATAATTGTCCCGATCAATTTGTTCTTGACTGGCATTAGGGCTAATCTGTCCAACAATGCCGTACATCTCTGTTCCATGGACAGCGACTTCCGCTCCTTTGACAGGTGCAACAACTAACACATGTGATGTTCCACCTGCATTAGCATGAGCCACTGCTCCACGAATTTGAGGTAATGTAAAGGATAAATGCGTTAATAATAATCCCCTTACCTCTACAGGCTTCAAAGTATCATCAGCAAAGGAATTGATTACTTGCTGGGCTCTAGATAAAGGAATACGCATACTGTGGGCAAATTGCTCTGTAAGCCTGTCAAGGGTCACTGGATCAAAATCTTTTGTCCGATTTAAGACCCAATAAAAAGTTTCTTCTGTGGTACTACTAAATAGAATATCTACATCTTTGTGTTTCCCAGATTCAAGAACATGCATCGGGTGATCAGCTATAACCCCATTTATTAGTTGACTATCGTCAGTAACAGCTATCACATCATTGTCAATGCCATGTGGAGTACCCGGATCAGGTGATTGAGTTGCATTCATTGCTTCAGCTAATTCATAAGCATCGACCTGTAATAAGTGCTCTGGATTATTAACACAGTCAAAATGTTTTAACACTTTTAGAGCACGCTCTTGCGCCACCCATTGAGGCACTAATCGAGAAGGCATACCAGAAAAAGCTGCTAAATGATGATAAAGATTGTCAGCACTAGGCGCTGATAATAGTTCTAATGATGAAAAAGCACCTGCACTATGTCCCGTAACTGTGACATTATTAGCATCACCGCCAAAATAAGCAATATTTTTTTGAATCCATTTAAGAGCCGTTATTATATCTTTAAGACCAAGGTTAGTTGCATCTTTTAATTTACCACCATACTGTGCTAGTGATAACCAACCAAACGGTCCAAGGCGATAATTAATAGAAACGCCTATCACACGACCAGTACTAGCTAGTCCTGATACGTCAGAAACTGCTTGTGTATTTGATCCTAACACCCAGCCACCACCAAAAATATAAACAACAACTGGTAATGGTTCCTCCCCCATGTCTTCAGGGGCCCAAATATTAAGGTTTAGACAATCTTCGCTAAGTCCGCTAACGGCTCCCAGCCAACTTGTATCGCCAGCCTGCAAAGGTGCTGGTCCATACTTAACATACTGCTTTGTTTCATCAAAAGGAACCAACTCTGGTTCAGCAAATCTTTCAGCTTTGGCATAGGGAACGCCTAACCAACTGTGTACTTTATGTGTCGTCATTTCTATCTACTCCAATTTAAATTATTTATGTTATCTGACTGATTATTCCGATTTGTATTAATAATTATTCTTGTAAAACTTTTTCGCAACATCAAGGTCAATGCGAAGCAAACTCTATTTTGTCGGCATTCTTTTGTAAATCACTAATTGTGTATATTTTGTGCCTTCAAAATAGTTAAGAGAACTGTTTCAGTATATCGTGAATAAAGGTTAACTTCACCTTTTTAAACAATACTTTTAGCTTTACCAAAATCCATATCCATTGGTCGAATAAATGACCAAGTTGAGTGGATTACTTTCCAGCCATCTTCTTCTTTTTGATAAACTTCAATACAATTGTATTGCATATCAATCAACGTCGTTTTTGCATATAGTTGATATGTTAAAACAGCCATATCATCGACTGCTTGCACTCGTGGATATTCAAAATCGTAACTGTCAGCAAATAGTTTTCCTTCAACATTAGCTAAAACTGATTCTTTTATGTCTTCATAACTATCAACACGTCTTTTAACAGCACCGTCAAAATACGAAAACTGTTTTTGTGACCAAATATTTAGGTAACCCGAAGTGTCCCCTTTGAACCACTTATCCAACGCACCCTTTTCTAGTGCAATAATCTCTTCATTTAATTTGTTATTTGTATTAATCATTTTTTCTCCTTATTTATAAATTGGTCAGATTTCATGCCATAGCGATGTGCCTCTTGAATATCTCCCAGTTTGAATACCTTTTCAAGGTCTCTACTGAACCCCCCATCATGATAAAAACCTGCTGATCTTTTTTTAATTGACTTTTTTTGAAGTGGCATAAGCTTCATCAACAGCCTCAATAATTAGTACTTGCGGTATATTATCAACATAGACTATCTCGTTACGTCACAGTCAACCAAAAAGCATTAATTGAATCCGCTTAAGTATATTGACTATCCTTAAGCGTAACAGGTTACAATTTTTAAGAATAATTCCCGCGTTAACATTATTCTTCATTTTGATACCATTTATTGGTGTTGGCAACATTTACACGACCGAATTATGTTTGAATTCTCTTTGAAAATAAAAAAAGAAAGACCAATTCGAAAATGAATTGGTCTTTCCAAAATTTACCCACCAACACTCGTTGACATAGGGGTCTTAAGACTTCTTCTACTCATTCTATAATCTTAGAATTTTACTTTTTAGCCTTTTTTGATTTTTTTCTACCTATCATAAAGATAACTGATGTTGCGAGTAATGCAGCACCTAATAACGTTACCAAAAGACTTGTTGCCTCATTTGTTTGAGGAAGATTTCCTGTATCACTCTTTGTATTATTTGCTTTGCTTACTGTATTTGAGTGAGTGTTTCCTTCAGGAACATCCGTCAACGTTTCTGTTGTTGTATTTCCTTTTGAATTATCTGTTGGTGGTGTTACCGGCGGTGTCACTACTGTTTTATCTTCATCTTTAACATAAACATACGTGACTGTTTGTGCCGTATCCGTGAAGATACCTTTAGCATTACTTGGCGCCTCTTTCAACATCCAACCTGAAAGTTGTTTCTCTTTAGATGTATATGCGTCACCAATCTTACCAGAGAATGTTACTGAAGCTGATAATTCATTACCATCTTTATCAACATATTTTACAGTGACATCTTTAGCAGCTGATCTCGTATAAACATACGTAACTGTTTGAGTCTTATCTGTAAATGTTCCTTCTGCATTTTTAGGAGTCGTTTTAACATTCCAACCTGCAATACGTTTAGCAGTTGTCTTGTATGAATCTCCTAATTTACCAGAAAGATTATCTGGTGTTGCTAGCTCGTTGCCTTTTTCATCTACATACTTAACTGTTACAGCTTCAGCATCTGTTTTTTCATACACATACGTAACTGTTTGGGCTTTATCCGTAAATGTTCCGTTGGCGTTACTTGGCGTTTCTTTTAACGTCCAACCTACTAATTCCTTAGCGGTTGTCTTGTAGTCAGCGTCAATTTTACCAGATAAAACATCTGATGTTGCTAACTCGTTACCTTTTCCATCTACATATTTGACCGTCACATCAGCTGCATCTGCTTTTTCATACACATACGTAACCGTTTGTGCAGCATCTGTGAATATTCCTTGTGCATTCTTTGGTACTTCTTTTAACGTCCAACCTGATAATACTTTGGCATCAGTTGTATAAGCATCCCCAACTTTTCCTGAAAGCGTATCAGCTTTAGTTAAATCATTCCCACTTCCATCAACATATCTAACTGTAACAGGGACAGCATCTGCTTTTTCATACACATACTTAACTGTCTGAGCTTTATCCGTAAATACTCCCGTTGCGTTTTCAGGTATTTCTTTTAATGTCCATCCTGAAATATTTTTAGCGGTTGTACTATATGGATTTGATACTTTTCCTGAAAGCACATCTGATTTAGCTAATTCATTTCCGTCTACATCAACGTATTTAACCGTGATATCAGCTGCATCCGCTTTTTCATACACATATGTGACTGTTTGTGCGGTCTCTGTAAATGTCCCACTTGCATTCGTTGGTGTTTCTTTCAACGTCCATCCTGAAATATTTTTAGCAGTTGTACTGTATGGATTTGATACTTTTCCTGAAAGTACATCTGATGTTGCTAATTCTTTTCCATCTGCATCGACATACTTAACTGTAACGTCAGCCGCATCCGCTCTTTCGTAGACATATGTGACTGTTTGTTTATCAGCAGTAAACTTACCACTTGCGTTACTTGGTGTTTCTTTCAATGTCCATCCTGAAATAACAGCAGCATCTGATGTATAAACATCACCAAAATCACCAGTAAGTTCTTTTGAATCAGCTACCGATTTACCATTTTCATCGACATATTTAACAGTCACTGGTGCAGAAGTTTTCTTATAAACATAGTTAACTGTTACTGCATCAGCCCCAAACTTACCAGAAACGTTACCTTCTACTTTTACAAAGTCGTAACCTGAAATCTCTTTTTGAGTTGTCGTATATGGATCATCGAAGTACCCACTTTGGACAACATCATCAGCAAGTTTATTACCATCTACATCTACATAATTTGCAGTAACATCAGCGCTAGCACGAATTAATTGTGTGCCTATTGCACCAGTTTCAACAACTTGCAACTTGTTAATTGCGATACCAAAACTGTTGTAAGCACCACGTGTTTCTTGAACAGCGCGTGACACTTTCGTTGTTTCAGCTGGTTTATTACTAATTAATGTTGAATCTGAAATTTCAGATTCTTTAGGCGCAACTAGATCAAATGATAATGTAACTCCCTTACCTTGGGCCCATTCAACTCCGTCATTAAGCGTAATTTTGTATGAATGAATGGTTGACCAATCAGCTACTTTATCAGCTGTTACCCAAGTTGCATCTTCAGCCCCAGTTGGGTCAACAATTTTAGCCGTTCCTGCTGGATAATTTGTATTCTTATCTAATATACCGGCACGTTTAGGATTTTTAGATGTACTATATAAAACAGTCATCTTATTTTCCCATGCACTTGGTAAAGTAATGGCCCCATCTAATTTCATTTCATAAGCCGAATTACGTGCTGCACCATCGGTAATATTTGAATCTCCGACAGATGGTAAAACATCTAAGAACTGCATTGATGTAATTTTATCATCTGTATTATTTGTTAATGTTGCTTGATAAGTGGCTTTTTTGCCGACTGTAACATTACCTAAATCGCCAAACTTATCATCTTTATCACCTTTAATACTTGCATCAACATCAATATTTGATTCTTGATTTAACACATATGAATTACCTGTTTTAATAATTGGTGTGTCTGTTTTACCATCTTTATCAATATCATCTGTATCAACAGATTTTACTGTATCCGTTAAAAGTGGTTCATCACCTGTCGGTTTCACAGCTGTATAATCAGTATCACCAATTGTTCCTGTCATGTTAAATGTCATATTAGGTGTCGCATCTTTTGAAATATTAATTTTAAATTGACCATTAAGGAATTTACCGGCTACTAATTTGTCGCCATTCATTGTTACTTTAACGAGTTGTCTTCCAGTACCTTTGTAATCCTTATCATATAATTCAGCGCTATAGTTCGTTGAAGCAACGCTTTCTTTGAACGTTACACCTGTTGGTAATAGCACATAACTCAGATAAGGTCCTGATAAAGGTGAAATTGATGCCTTATTATTTTCTATTGAAGTTAAGACAGTATTTTCACCTTCATTAACTGTACTTCCGACTGTATTTAGTAAACTAACTGAAGCTTTAACAACTTTTGTTTCACCGGTTGTTTTTGCTGCGACTTCAACGTGACGAGGCGCAATTCGATCTGTATAAACCTGACCATTTTCACCCTTAAATGCCTCTGCCCATGGGTTAGATGTGTAATCAACATATCGAGCTGCTTCAAAACCTGTTTCATCAGGTGCCTGAACGCCATAGAAAGTCATATCCATTTTATTAGTTATTTGACCAGTGAATCCTTTATCAATCGTTGCGTTAACTTTCATCCCGCTATTATACAATCCAGCTGGAGCCATTTTAACGGTTTTTTTACTTTCTGGATCATAGGTTGCAGATGCAGCTATGTCTCTATTTGCTGGAACTTTTGTTATCTTCTCATCATGGAACCACAGCCAAATATTAGCCACTTTTTTCCCATCCGGAATACCTAACTGAGCACGTGTGTAATTGGCGTTAGTCTTCATATCCATATTGAGTAATGTCCAGTTATCATCAACTTTTCCATCTGTTTCGTATTTTACCAACATAGCAAATGGTACTTTAGCTTTTGTTGGTGAAAAAGTTGGTAAATTATTGTTTGGCATGTAATAAAAATTACCCGTTGTAAAACTATCAAGATTTAAATGCGTATCCACATCATAATAAATATTATAATAAGAAAATCCAATATAAGGTGATGTCGCATTTTGTGAGGATAATGTTAATCCATAACTTAGATAAGCATCATCGTTAACTGTCACATCCGGGTCAATTAATGTAGCTGATGCCACGCCACCGTTTCCATCTTTTGGTCCTAAATGATTAGTTGGAAATGCTGATCCACCAGGAATTGGAATTGGAACTTCCTTAGGATCATTGGGCATAACCATAACCGTTGATTTAATTGGTGCTGTACTATTTACACTACCATCAAGGAAAGTTGCTGTTGAACTCACTGTATTCGTTATCTGTGAATAATAGGCAGCCTTGTCAGTTACTTTTGCTTGGATAGTCACATTTTTTTCAAAGAAATCAGTCACAGCTGCTTTTTGTTCAGCGTAACTTGGTGCTGTATATTCCCAGGTTAATGTTCTACCATCTGTACTGACACTCGGTTCTTGTGCGCCATCTTTTACACCATAGTAGTCTATTCCAGCGCCTAATTTATAGGTCACGTTAACTTTAGAACCTTCTTTAACATACAGTGCGCCTAATTCCTTTTTCGGCGCACTAACCCCTACACCATAGTTTACAATATCGCCACGATTAGGATTATTATATGTTTGTCCTTCAATACTAGTAACTTTATTTGTCATAGCATAATTATTATTTGCTGTTATATTAATTGAAGTTTTAGAATCATAGCTTTTATTTTCGCCATTCTGATCCGTTCCAGTAAATGTTGCTGCTGTGTCTAATTTTGTATTAGGCATAATTGCGCCATTTGCTGTTCCTATTTTTATAATTACTTTATTTGCTGTTCTTGCATTAAGCGTATCAAAATGATAATTCAATACACCTTTATCTTTATCATAAATTGGTGTGACGCCCGCAATTTTAAGTTCTGATAAATCTTGCGTAAATGTCATATTTTCATTTAAATTACTTGGTAACGTAACCTTTATATCGGCATTGGTAAATGAGGTGTTCTTACCTGAAATTTTAAAATATAAATTAAAATTAGCCAATTGGCCAGCTTCAATCGTATCTTTCTGTGCTTCAACTGTAAGATCCGTATTTGTATCTCCAGTACGAGTCATACCTGTCTCTGCTTTTGTCGCTTTTTTAGCAGTTGACGCCGTAGCTGCTTTTGAAGATGACGTTTCTGTCGTTGGATTAAGGTCCTGCGCAAACACAGAAGATAATGGTAATTGCGTGAACAACGTTATCATTGTTGTTGCGATAGTTAGCCCCTTTTTCATTTGTCATGCCCCCTTGTAAGTAATAACCTATTAAATAATATGCCGCCCCCGGCACAAATTAATTGTAACATCACAACAATCTTATGTAAACGTTTACGGCTTGCACTATTTAATCGTCTTTCCAAAAAAATAAAAGGGCATCGAAATCCTATTAAAAATGGATTTTAATGCCCTTTTATACTACCGTAATTCTAACTTACCACATTTATTAAATCAGACGTGGTCATTTAGAAATAAAACGTTCGGAACCAACTATGTTCACCCTCATATTTAAATACTGACAAATCAAAACCTGATAATGCGTAACTAGTAAACATGACTATAGCGCCAAACCAGATCAGAAATAAACTAATTTTCAACCAATTACGTCTTATATATTCAATCATTTTAAGCGACCTCCTTCAATTGTCTTCTGAATAAACGAATTAACCAGCGTGTCAGACTAATCGAATATTTAATTAAATATTTCGTTGAATACCAGGTCATTGCGATGAATAAAATACCAACACCTACAATTACAAAACTTACCCCAAATTGCATCAATCCAACGTTAAAACCTTGATTAAACATATCAAATGGCGATAGTCCTAAACTAATCACGCCACTGATAATAAATGAGGTAGCGATTACGCCTGCAATCATTGGTACTAACCATATTAAAAAATAAACTGTGGCAATTAGAATAGCAGCCGTCAGCAATAGCGGTCCCCATACAGGTGCTCCTAGGATAAGTAAAATGACAATCAAAACGATTATTGGTGTCGATAACTTTTTTTGTATTTTTGGTCGGTCATTTTGAATCAAACGTATCGCAATTTGACTTGGATTTTCTAAACTTAGAATAATATCTGTCACAGATTCGCCCGCTTCTAAACGGTCATCAATCATCTCGTCATAATAATCAAGTGTATTATCAATGTCTGCCGCTTGATAATGTTTAAGTTCTTCTTCTAGCTCTACAATAAATTTTCTCTTACTCATCGTTACACTCCCTTTATGTAATCGTAAACGTTTATTACCTGTTGCCAATCATCTAAAAATTCTTGAATATCTACTAATCCCGCCTCAGTTATGTGATAATATTTTCGCAATCGACCATTGTGTTCAACACTGTAACTCTCAATAGCGCCTTGTTTTTCTAGTCGTTTCAAAATGGGATAAAGAGTTGAATCTGAAAGTTCAATCACGCTTGAGGTGTCTTTAATAATTTGGTAACCATAAGAATCTGATGTCCTCAGCGTCGCTAACACGCAAAATTCTAATAACCCTTTTTTCATCTGTATATTCATCAACTCACTCCTTTCAAAATCAATACTATACGTTACATAGTATAATGTCAAACGATATATTATTTTATCCAAAAAAATCGACAATGTCAGTAAGACAACATTGTCGATTAAGTGGATTATTAATAATAGCTTTACTCTGTAGAACTGCCAAAAAGTTCATTGTAAGGCTATTTATTTTTTGCTTTAAAGTATTGTACAATTGGTCTCAATAAGAATATGCCTAACAGATAAATCCTAACATCATAAAAAATCGAACTGACTAAACTATCTTTAATAAAGAATGACAAGATTATTAAACATAAAGATAGGCTACCAAGAACAGAAAGGGTTTCATTCATATAATCTTTATATTTTTTCATTTTCATATCCTAACTAAAGCTATTATTTTTTTCAAATTGATAATAACACCTCGTTTTATCTTTGTCTATTTTAAACGATCTTATCAATTTAACCAGTAAGAAGACAGATAAGATTACATCAAATTAATTTTGTAGTATATTAAAATAAATATTAATTCATATCATTATGAAGGGTGGTCCTATCAATGAAAAAAATATTTAAAACTGATAACAATCAAGTGAAGTGGCTAATGAGAATCGGTATCGCACTCTGTATATTGGGCCCATGGATTGCCTTTTTAAATGGAATTGTCGGCTTATCTTTAGCTGGTTTAGGACTTTCTGCTGTTACAGATTCTATTCTCAACTTACCCTTCTTTCAGAAAAATTTTTTTTACTGCTTATTATCAATCCTTTTAATGCTATTGGTTGCTATCATCATTCTCATTTATATCCTTCTAATCATACTGCTACTAAATATACAATTTTAATCATAAACACTGTAAAAATGATTCTTCAATTAAAAAACTAGCTGATAAACCCAAATTAGGTTTATCAGCTAGTTTTCAGTTTTTAATGTCATAACTTTGATTCTGTTTCGTTCGTTTAATCATATAGTGTACATACATTGCAGAGTTCGCAATGGTCACTAATACCGTTATACTCACAATTTCTGGAAAATTGTTAAATATTAAGCTTAATATTACACCCACTATAGTTGTCGTTGTAAAGAATCCAATGACCACATTACCCAATCGTAAGTATTTTTTATTATACGGACTGGTTAAGAATAACCCTAAATAAAATAACGATATACCTAAATATAGACATAGTACTGAAAAGTTTTTAGGTATTTCGATTTCACTAATAAAACCTAACGAAATAGTGACTAAACTTAAGCCAAACAAGACAAAGTAATGAATATAAATTAATCGAATACCTGTTTCACCCGAACGATTTTCATCAATATAATGATCCATTTGAGTAATATAGGTCATAAAAAGTGCACCGATAATCATGAATATTAAAATTGAATAAAAATTAAATGTTTTAACGGTGAAATACGAGGCAATACCGAGAATACTTTCTCCAAATGTAATAATTGTTAATAGTGTTAGACGCTCTAATATATGTGGAAAATTAAGTGGGTGGAGTTTCAAAACTGAACCACCAAGAGCTGGTAATATCCAACTCACTGCAATACCCAGCAAGAATACCGCAATGCCTATGTTTAGTGGCAAAAAGGAGCCAATAAATACGAGTAATGTTCTTGTTGCAACAATCAACATCATTAGTTTAGCAATTTTTTTATCATCCTTTTTAGCAGCTGTCAGGTATACCGTGCCATATTGAACAACTAATACTGTGGATAATAGCCCTGTTGCAATTGCAAATGGTTGGAACCAATTATGGATATCCCCCTCAAAAGCATTGGACATATAAAGTAAAATTGCCATATCAATCATAAAAAGAATAATATCAGTCATCGAGTTTTTTCTATATCGATTAATAAAAACACTCTTAATCATCCATGTGTTAATAAAAACGACCATTACCACTGAAAAGATAATAAATGCACTAATCATACTTGATGTGCTTACTTGAAAATGATGAAGTAAATCCGTAGCTTGTGAAATTGCGTATGCAAAGACTAAATCATAAAATAATTCAGGTAATTCAACTTTCTTTTTTCTGACTTGTTCTACCATTTTAATTCCCTCGTTTTTTTAAAATTAATGAGTTAGATTACTCTACAAATCGTTTAAATACTACTAAAGACATTTTATTATAGCACCTTTTTCCAATTTATCTGAACTATATGAATAGCTAAATAAAAGAACCATCTGGATAAGCACTTTTAGAGAAGCAACTATCTAGATGGCCCTTTATTAATTTTGTAGATACAATTAATAAACGATTATATTTTAAAAGAATCTCTTAATTAATAAGAATCTTTGCCGTTCCTATAAATATCATTACCATCATAGATCTTATCGTTCACTTTAAAATGATTATCCACTTTAATGACAATGTCATTCCCAATCCAATAATTTTTTGGCGTCAATTTTAAAAATCCAAGTTTATTCTTTGCTCCCGATTTGAAACTTTCCATCTCACTTTTATTTATCTCACTCCGTACATACTTAGTCACGCCATCTTGAAATTTAATCACTAAAAATAAATTTGGTAACATGCCGACTTCGTTTATGCTAGGTATCCCATTGTTAGCCATTAGTATGCCTCCTCTTTACTAATCGTTTTTCTCGTATCCACTTTCGTTGTAAGACGCTTAAGTAATACATTCAACCTATATAAAAAAACAAAGTACTGATTACTCAGTACTTTGTCTACGTCTGAAGTATTCTCATCTCAAAAATACTTTCTATTTATTCTATCCATTTATTTGGTGCCATGCTTTTATTTGGGCTAAACGCTCTTTAAAACGTCGTTCCTTACCTTCGCTGGTTGGTTTATAATATCGATGTCCTGCTACGGAAGGTGGCATGGTACTCATAGTCGTTAACTTATCTTTGGCATAATGAGCTAATTCGTACCCTTTACCGTACCCTAGATCTTTCATTAATTTGGTAGGCGCATTACGTATTTGTAATGGTACGGGATCATTGGCCGTGGTTTTAACATCTTTAGCTGCAGCTAATCTTGCCTTATAAACGGCATTTGATTTAGGTGCCAGAGACAAGTAGGTTACTGCTTCCACTAAGTGAACATCACATTCAGGCATACCAATGAATTGGCATGCCTGAAAAACATTAATTGTCACATTGAGTGCATTCGTATCTGCTAACCCGATATCTTCACTTGCAAATCGAACAAGTCGCCGTGCTATATATATCGGGTCTTCTCCGCCTTCTAGCATTCGGGACAGCCAATAAATAGCAGCATCGACATCACTATTACGCATCGATTTGTGCAAAGCTGAAATTATATTATAGTGTTCTTCCCCATTTTTATCATAACGGACAAATCTTTTATTAATCAATTGGCTTAAATTATCCATCGTCACCGTAACGATATTATCAGCTTTTTCACCATTCAGAACTGCCATTTCCAAGGTATTTAATGCCATTCTGGCATCACCATCTGCAAAATTAGCAATCGCTTGAATTTCATCAGAACTAATGTGGATTGTTTGTTCTTCAAATCCGTCCGGGTTGCTGAGCGCGTTTTCGATTAATACAACAATATCTGCCTGTTTAAGCGCATGCAGTACAAATACTTTACACCGGGATAATAACGCTGAATTCACTTCAAAAGACGGATTTTCAGTTGTAGCACCGATTAAAGTAATACTACCTCTTTCAACATAAGGCAAAAATGCATCTTGTTGTGCTTTATTAAAGCGATGTATTTCATCGACGAAAACAATGGTTTTTTGACCAATTTCACAATCTAACTCCGCTTGTTTCATAATTTTTTTTATCTTACTAATACTACTATCAACTGCACTAAAGCTTAAAAAATTAGATTCAGTTTTACTTGCTATAATTTCGGCTAAAGTTGTTTTACCAACACCAGGTGGACCCCAAAAAATCATTGAAGGAACTTGATCACTTTCAATAATTTCTCGTAATATTTTGTTAGGGCCAAGTAGATTCTGTTGACCAACAAATTCTTCTAATTTTCGTGGTCGAACTCGACTGGCTAATGGTGAATTTTGAGGTTGATTAGAGAAAAGAGATTCCTGTTTCATTGATCAAACCACCTTTCTTTTAAGTCTGAATTTTTTCATGTTATACTTAATCATACACTGTACCGTTACGTTACAGACAATAAAGGAGCCTTATATGTTAAAAATAAGTGAGATGGCCAAATTAGCTAACACAACTCGCCGTACATTAATCTTTTATGACCAAGAAAATATTTTTAAACCTGCCCAAAAAAACGAATCTGGTTATCGTTATTATGATTATGACCAATTATACGATTTGCTATTTATACTTGGTTTACGTAGTTTAGATATTTCAGTAGCTGATATCAAGGAAATTAAAATCCATTCAAAAGGCGTACCAACACCTCAATTACTGAATGCTCAAGGTAAAATTGATAAAAAGATTGACGAATTAGTTAAAATTAAAAATGTTATCAACAAAAAAATTGAAGAACAATCTGTTACTAAGGACACTACCCTATATCAGCCCAAGATAGAAAACCGAATGAAAACAATTTTTTGGTGTTCTCGTCAATCCGTAGGTTGTACTGAGGAAGAAGTCGCTCAATTATTTTCAGAATTCTATAAACAATTAGACGCATTAGCTGTTATGGATACAACACAATCTGGATTTTTTACAACATTGGCTGTTGATAATCCAATCGGTTACGCTGAAGCGTCTTTTAGAGTTATCAAAGAAAAACTTACAGATGATCATGACGTTTTTATCCCAATCATGGAAAAACATGCAGGTAATTACGCATGTATTTTAGTGGAAAACAATGAAGCTGGTATCCATCAAGGATTAACTAAACTAAAATCATTCTGTCAAAAAAATAAGTTAAAAACCGCAGACTATTTATGGCAGCTTAATTCTGGCGACACCCTTATTAAAACTGGTTCCTCAAAATACGGCTGGCTTGAGTTTGCCATTTTGAATGAAAAGATTGAATAGACAAGAAAAAAAATTAGGCAACCTTCCTCCGGTTTAATACCGAAGACAAGTTACCTAAAGATGTGAAGTGAACCCAAATATTGGAAACTTAGAAACTACTTTTTTAGATTAGTTAAATAATTCAATCTGACACTCTAGTCGTTAGTAACAATAACCTGTCCGATTGGACGGTCTTTTTCCATCAAATAGCGATGAGCGTCTTGAATATCATCTAGTTTAAAAACTTTAGAAATCGGAAAGTGAAACTGTTTTTCATTAATAATATTAAACAACTCATTAACCATAGAACTATCAACATTAGATGAATCAAAAACTGTCGCGTACTTATTCGCCAAGTTGATGAACGGGTCAAAGTCTTTCCATAACCATTCCCCACTCAATTGACCAACTAACGTGTAAAACCCTCCTGTTTTAAGATGTGCTAAGGAATCCTCTACAGTTGTAGTACCTACCACGTCAATTATCACATCAAATTTGTTACTTGTTTCAATATGATTATCTTGATCTAATATGACTTCATTAGCTCCTAAAGTATATAGCAACTCTTTACGGTTGTTTTGCCTTGTTGTACTAGATACAGAAAGTCCAAATCCCTTTCCTAACAATAACGCAGCCATTCCAACTCCAGTAGTTCCACCACGAATTAATAAAGATTGACCTTCCTTAAATCGTGTTGCTTTTAAAGCCCCAAAAGCAGTATAGAAAGTTTCAGGATAACTGGCTAACTCTATCCAAGTTCCATTGAATGTTACAGGATAAATGATATTATCAGGAACTAAAGCATATTCTTGATAACTACCATCAAATTCACGCCCAAGGCCACCCATAAAAATTACGACCTTTTGTCCTTTTTCTAAGTTACTTTCCTGTGAAGGCTCATAGACCTCACCAACAGCTTCAACACCTATTACTCTCGGAAATTTAACTGAAGGTGATCCACCTTCTCTAGTTAGCACCTCATAACGGTGTACTGGAAAAGCATGAATCTTTATAACTGTTTTATTTTGAGTTGGATTTGGAATTGAGCGTTCGACAATTTCCAGTACTTCTGGGCCACCTGATTTTTTTACAACAACTGATTTCATAATAATTAACCCCCATTAAGTATTTTTTATACATTTACAATATACATAAATATATACTATCTTGTTACGTCACAGTCAAGTTAGAGTGCTCAGCAAATAGAATTATATCGATTAAATGCATTTTATTTAAATTGTTTAAAATAAAAACACCGCATAATACTTAGATTTTCGCCTAAATATTATGTAGTATTTTATTGTCTAAATAAAAGGTCTTCCACCTGCGAGCATTAATCCTAAAACACCCACACATAGGCAACAGATGCCTACCGCGTAGATGATACTTTTATTTAATTGCTTTTTATTTTTTCGTGCAAAGGTCATTTCAGTTAGTCCAATAAATATTAAGGCAACAACTAATTTAATGGCCGTTAAAATTGGATTTCCTTGCCATGCGTACCCTAGCAACATAATACCACTAGCAATTGAAATCAAATATCCCAGTCTCGTAATCATTTGATAAATTTTTGTATTAGTATTTGTAAAAATTGTGAGCGCCACTAGAACCGCTATCACAACCCAAGTAATCAAATGTATCCATAACCAAATCATAGTTAATCTCCTTTTATATCAATCTTACTGTTAGCTTATCATTATCCATCATTAAATCAAGGATTCAAAATTATTTAAACGATTGTGATTACTTTCATGCAAAAAAAATAATCCTTATACTAAAGGATTATCATTTTTAAGCTTATTCCCATTCAATTATAACGGTCGATTACAATCGTTGTTACAACGGCATTTATGCCAGTTTATTATTCATTGGCGGAGCTGCGGCGGAGCAACAGTCTGATTACCATTAAACTTCACCTTAGATTCCTTTGGTGCTGCATAGGTTATATGACCTGACATCATCTGTGCTAGTTCCTTATCTGCACCAACATACATGTGCGCATAGTGCCTTAACGTAATTTCCGGGGATGAGTGCCCCAGCCGTTTAGACAGAACAAGCACTGATACATTGAACTCATTAATCAAGTAACTAGCATGACTATGCCGAAGTCCTTTCCCTTGTATCGGGTGAACATTGGCCAACTTGGCGTACCGATGGATTATCCGCATGAGCGTTGATTTCAGCATCGGGCTTCCGTCATAGCTAAAGACAAAATCATCCTGCTTACCAAAACCATTCTGAGTTTGACGTTTTTTCCAAACACGGAGCACCTTCAAAGTATCCCGATCTATGGAGATAGTTCTCAAACCGCTATCAGTTTTAGTGTAGTCATGCCGTTCCCAATTTTGTTTGGTCTTGATTACCAGCATGTGAGTAACGCGTAATTGTGCATGCGTGAAGTCCACGTCCGCCCATTGTAGCGCCATCCCCTCATTAACACGAACACCCGTCATAAAGTAAACATACAGCATGACAAAGTTCAGGTGTTCGTAGTAGTCGCTAGTACAAATCTGGTTTAGTACAGCTTGAAACTCACTCTTAGTCCAATACGGCACCGTAGCACGTCCCTTAGGTATCGCCTTAACACGCTTTGACACATTACTAGGTAAGTAATTCATCTCAACCGCAAAATCCAGCGATTTACGAAACATACCAAAGACCAAACTTGCATAGCTCTGTGAGTAACCAGCATCTGTAAGCAGCCAGTTCCTAAAGCCCTGAACCTGCCTAACATCTAGCTTTCGTAATTCTATATCTCCAAATTTTTGTACGAAGACGTTTAATGAAGTCTTACGCGTTTCAAACGTTTCTTTTTGTACGCTAGCTTGGTATGCAGGAATATACGATTTTCGCATGTACACGCCATAGGTTAACGCATAGACGGTATGGCCGCTCTCGCGATCAAATTCTGCTTTCAGTCGTACAACTTCCCTGTGCGCAGCAGTCGCTGACTTGAACAACTGGCCATCCGCGTCTTTTTGACTCTTTTTCCGGATTCTTTTTCCGGTACTTTCATCCACCCCCAACTGTATATCATAGTAGTAGCGGCCATTTTGGCCACTGTATACACCAGCGAACTTAGTCTTTGGCATCGTCTGCATCCTTTCGAATGGATGCTCCAATAATTGCCTCAACCGCTGCAACCGGTACCCGACCTAGGCGCCGATTGGTATAAAACTCATATCCTTGTTGTACCATGCTCCGCTTTGCTTGTCTAATTAATTCAGCAGCAGTATTCTCACGATAACCAAGCGATATCAGGTCTTTCTTCGTAACCGTGTTGTTTTCCATTCAAGGGCCTCCTCCATTCCCAAAATCGACCGTATTTTTTAGTTTCCAGACGGTCTTTATATCGTTGTCCTGCGCTAACTTGCCATCGCTCGTAATATCAATCTGGTAAATTGCTACATCTGTTTCCAGCGCACTATCTGGGCTGTCCAAGTGCCCAACAACAAAATTCGGTCTAAAAATTGCGAAATAACTTTCATCTAGATCCCAGTAATCCACAGTCGGCTGCTTTAGTCCATGGCTCACAAAGTACCGTGGTTGATGATATGCGTGCGGTATTTGTAGAAGTTCTTTAGTTATATATTTGGTAATATAGTTAGCTGCCTTACGCTTGTCGGCAATATGGCTTACCGTACTAAAACCCTTTTCCCAGCTATCTGCATTGTATATCTGCAATCCCTTTTTCTTAATTAGCCGCTGACTCTTGGGGTAACGTGCAGGCGTTAAAGGTGGGGCAAGTCCGCCAGTAACGCCATGAAAATGAATTCTACCCGATGAAGGATGAAGTTCAGGAATAAATAGGTAGTCAAACCTACCGAACTTTTCGCGCTGATACTTCAACCAAGCACGCAGCCGCCTTCGTGCATACTCATAGTTCTTTGCATTCACCTTCGAGTCATCAAACGTAAGCGTCCAAAACAAATTGAACGAATTTGCCTCTAGATAGTATTTCACCTTTCTCTTAATCCTAAATGCCTGCTGCACGAGTTGGGTTTCATCACTATATGACACATTTATAGGCATATTCGACTCTGGATTTTTCAATAATTTTGGAGATTTGTGAACCCTTGGCACGCCATATTTCACAATTTCGATATGATCTTCAAATGTAATAACTTTGGCGTTGTACTCATACTCACCGCTATTCTTGCTCATTTTTTCAGCTTATCTTGCCTGTATGTCAAGTAACAGGCAAGTCCTCGCTGGCAGTCGCAGCTTGTGGCGTTCCGCCACCGCCACGCCTACCAGCAAGCATTGTAAGTGTTGCTTTAAACGGCAGTTTATCTTCATCATATTTTGGCGGTAAAAATGCTTTTGGCCCATCCCAATTCAAACCATCCAGCCAAATGACACCACCAAATTCTTTTGCATCAATTAACGGTAAATCATGGTGACTCTCTCCAAACACCTCCTGAGCTTGCTGAGGCGACGTTCTACCTAAGCTGATCCGCATCCCTAGCGAACTCCTGGCCTCTGTTGGGAGCGCAGACGCAGGCATCATTTGCCCCGCTACAATAACCGAGATAGAACTCTGCCGTCCCTTTGTAATCAAGGACAACAGTTTGGCGTTGAATTGGGGATATAGTTTGTCGGCTGTTTTCCTCTGCTGATCCTCAGCCTTCATGTTTGCAACCAGCGACAGTAGCTCATCGACAACAAGGAGAATCGTACCCTGATGAAATTTTTCGCAATGCGTAATATCCCGCTCATCATCGGGATCTGCATTTAGCTCCTTGTATCGCTGATCCATGATTTTGCACAATTCGTCAACGAGCTGAATTGCCTCTTCCGTATTCATGGCAACCTTACCAATACGCTTCATCGACTGACCCAAGAACGCTGCCTTACCATCGATCGTATACACGACATTATCGGGATTATTTACCAAGAAGGATATAATCAGGCCCTTTAGCAAACTAGTTTTCCCCGTTCCTGTTGGACCGACTATCAACCCCATCGGCTGTTTAGATGTTAGCGACATTCTGCCAGTCAATTGAATATTGATCTTTTCGCTTGTCTGCAACGCGTCCAAACGGTTGATTGTAATTCGCTCATCCTTATTGTGAGTTAGGTTAATTTCGATAATGCCGTTTCCAGACTTCTTATCACGAATTTCCCAGTAAGCTGTCGTCTCCTTGGTGAGGAATGCAACCAGGCGGCGTCCAATATCCGCTTCGAAATCCGAGCTGACACGGCCACCCGTTAGTAGCGTGATCTTAACTTCATCATTCGAGACCACATATCCCCATCTTACGTATGCGACATGGCCAGTCACGCCTTGCTTAATCAAATTAACGTTTTCCGAAAATTGCCAAAGCAAACGTTCCATCTTCCAACGTTCAACTGGCGAATATCTACTGTGGAGATATCTCCAAGCCCCAGCAAGAGACACAACTACTCCAAGTAGTCCAAGCATCAGGATAATTGGCCATAGATCTAATTCCGATTTTTGGCCAATTATTTTAGCCCACGTCCACTTAGCGCAGCTCCAGAGAATGATTAGCACTGTAACACATGCCCAGACCTTAAACAATAATCTTGACCGTACCTGCTTGCGTTGATCAACCTCATCAATGGATTCATAGATGCTCAGCTTCGCAGTATGCGTAGAGACTGGCAAAAATCTGCTAATTGTTTCCCTTGCGTTTTTTATCATTCAAGAACTCCTCTTCAAAGTCTCCTACTTGCTGGCCGGTAAAAATTCTGTACGCAGCTGCAATCAAAGACTCAATTCTTTTAACATCGAATGCGTCACGGTTCGTGAGACAATATTGAGCTTCATTCAAGTACGCCCAAACAGATAGCTTCTTTTTTTCACTCATACCTACGCCTACTTCCCATCGCTAATATTCATAACAAGCTTCACGTCACGCCAGCCACTAGTACGCCCCGCGCTCCACTTAAGCATTACCTTGGCGTCTTTCAATTCAATCTCTGTGCCCAAAAGTTCTGCCTCAGAAATTTCCAGCAGATCCTTCTCATCCCCAACAAGTTCCAGTGCATACGTCTTTAAGTCCTCTACCCCGTCGCCAGATTTCTCCAATGTTTTGGCAAGTTCAGCATCTACTATGTGGCATACTACCTTTGCGACCGATCCGTTGATTGGATCACCGTTATCTGCGTAGCGCGGACTTTTTGATACCGATACCACGCGAGCTGCTTTTGGCTTCTCAACGTTGCTAATTTCAACTTCTGAAAGTTTGACCTTGGCTAGTTTCATGCATTTCTCCTTTTCTGGATAAACATCCAACACAGTTTTAATAGACTAACTTTTATCAAAGGCCTTTGATTGACTACATCTTATCTTCAATTACGCCCAATATATATATCAGGCTTCGCCAATGTCTTGACACCCGAAAAACCGGGTATTGACGTATCGGAAAAGATGTGTATCAAAAAAGGCGAAGTTTTTAAAACTTCGCCCTAAGTGACTATTTTGATATTTGTTGGAGAAACCGATTCATTATCAGCGGTGTTACCCGATAATCAACAAATCTTTTTAATGGTTCACCAAGTTGCTTAAGTTCGAGAACCTCACCTAACCCTTCTCTCGAGACACCGCCAGAATCAATCTTATCTATTAGTGGGATTCCTGCGGCAATGCTTTCGTTATCAGCACTACTTTCGAAGTCAATTACTGTCGCTATTTTCGTTTCTTGATTCCGAACTCTTGTGAATTTGTCCCACTCATTCAGCAAGTCGCTTTTTATTCCTTCATATATTTGTTGAATCGTATTGTTCGGAATCCTAAGAGGCTGTGTCTGCTTTATATCATTAATAAGGCTACCTAGTCGGTTATTTTGGAATTGCGCTTCATTACACACTGACTCAAATACATTAGGCAGATAGTTTCTAATTTCATAATTAGACCCCCAAATGCACTCATACACATCCTTAAAATTCAAGGTATCTACAAATCGTAGATAGTACTTGGAAGAAGGCACTAGATAAGGATTCTGACGCGTATCCAATCGGGGAATAGGTGCGGTTATGGAGTCAACCATCGAATAACTTACTTCGTGTTGGTAACTTGGAGCCTCATTATACTCTTTTGCATTCTTGAACCCAGCAGTTTGATATTTGGATACGCCCTGCTCCTTCATACGCCGCTTGAGTCTTTCTGAAAACACCCTGTAGATAAACCAGACCGTATCTCCATATTCGCCGAATGCTTTTTCCCTCGCGGCTACAGTGCTCATATCTATTCGTACCATATTAGCTCCTTGGCATTATACTCCGGATTTTTTTCGATTGTCGTCTTTGCACAGCATTTGCAAATTGGAGAGTACTGTATGCCCACCTTGAGACCAAGGAGTAATATGATCGCCCTCCATCTCGTCGTACTCAAAATGCTTGCCGCATACCGGACAGATTCCATTCTGTTTTGCGTATGCTGCTCGCTTGTCCTTAGGCTTAAATGCCCGAATTGATAATACGCGCTCTGGCCCGCCAAGCACGTACTCAAATATCCCCTTCTGCTTGGTAACATCCTCGTCCTCTATCAGCTCGCTAACTCTAGCTTCGAGCGTAGCCGGATTATACGTATTCTCATGATAAGTATCGTATAGAAACCCCCATTCAATCCCCTTCATCAGCTTACGATAGTTAGGAAAAATAGAGGTTGTCCAATTAATTACGTTTTGAAAGTATAGCCACAGTTCGATTGCCGTTTCATCGTGCTGGTGCTGCGCCATGTACTCCTCAAGCTCAATATCCTGTTTCGACGAGATCCACTTGAGTGTGGTTTCCAAAAAGTCTTGTCGAATAGCAGAACCATTTAAATAGTCGCCGCCAATCTGATATGCGGGACACTGTGATTTCGAAAAGTACTTCTTGGCATCTGTCAACCATGGCCCCGTATAGATTGCATTTCTAAGTTCTTGTGCAGTAAGCTGTTCCCCAACAGTATTGATCACTTTGAACCAATCCAATTTTTCTCGATCTGTACCAGTACAAATATAAACCGTCAGAGGATAGTCCAATATTTGCTGCTGTTCTTCCTGTGTGAGCGTGTGAAAGTACTGGAAATTGATGGAGTAATCACCCTGTACAAATTGACATATTGAGATTGTTCGCTGCTGTCCATCTAAAATTTCATAGTGTCCATCTTCTGCAACAACCCAATACATAACATTCAGTGGGAACCCCTTGCGGACGGTATTAATAACTTCATCACGTTGCTTAGGTTTGTAGACGAATTCACGCTGAAAGGCCGGACGAATATTTAATTTTCCGTCATATCCATATACACCATCTTCATCGGAATCTACATATCCGTTTACGATTTGGCTTACTGGAATATCCTTTTTCTCAATTTGCATGCGTTTGGCCTCCCTTGTTGCGAATTAACACTCTCTTGTACATTGATTTAACGGTGCCATCTTTTTTAGTCAACAAAAGCCCTGAACTTTTTACATCAACAATTTCAAACTGATCTGGATTGTACCGCGTCATGTAAGTAATTGGCACACCAATGACACCAAAGTAGTCACAAGGAATATCCGCAACACGGGATACCTCAATGGCATCATAGTTATCATATTTTGGATATATCTCTGGAGAATAGTTCTTGAAGATTGTCAGCTTTTCGTGACGTTGTGTCGTATCTAAGTTGGTATACCAGCAAATGTTTCCCATTCTCCGCCATTTTTGTCCATTTTCATCAATCTTGAAATCCGTTTTCTTCGCCTCATAGCTTTCAGGTACCTTAAACCAAAAGTGTCCAGAATTGTACCCTAGCCAAATTTCGTTGGCCATAATTAAAGGCAGTACCTCTTTATAGGTAATTGCGTTGAGATTACCAATCACTAGGAATGTTTTGTGAAAAGCTCTTAACTGTGCGATGTAATCAGTAAATAGACTGAAAGGGGGATTGGTTACGACAATATCGGCTTCTTTAAGTAACTGAATTGCTTCCGGACTTCGAAAATCGCCATCTCCAGTTAGTGGTGTTTCAACGTAATCCGGTAAAAATGCAAGTTGTCCAATCTTGTCATCTTGTCTAATTATTTCCAATTTATAACTGGGTTTGTCGGATTCATAGTGCGTAGATATTAGTTTTTTTAGGCCTAACATGTAAAAGTTAATCTGAAAGTATTTCCAGAAATTACTGATGGCTGGATCATCACAATTACAAAACACAACCTTATCCTTGAAATACTCACGATAATGGCGTAGCTCGTTTTCAATCATTGAAATATTAGTATAAAACTCATCTGTTTTTCCAGCACGTGATACATGAAGGTTACTGTTTGTTTGCTTTTTCACGTTCATTACTCCAATTTATTATTTTATCTCTGTACATGTCTGTCATTGACTCTGAGATAGTAGGTAGCCAGACTAACAGACGTATTGAGTAGTAGTTCCGCCTCTGCTGCCTGAATTTTTACTCGTTCATTGCTAGCATGTGCATCGCCATCTTTATTGCGCATTTCTGCGATTAAATCGGTGATTCCATTTAAGTGACTAATCATTTTCGTAATACGTGGATTCCACTCCCGAGAAGGTCTCATTCCCAATGTTTTAACCACCAAATTACGATATTGACCAATATCGCCATTACGCTTACACTTTACGTCGTTATCGGACAATATTTGAAGAAACACCTCTTCGATAAGTGTTCTAGCCTTTGTAACTACGCTGTCAAAATCATTATCCTGCAAGTCATCTTGTCCCTGCGCCAACAACTCTGAAATGTATCCTGAATTGATCCTCTTGATCGGCACGAGGACTTTTACATTCTCATCTGCTGCGATAATTTCCCACGAATTACCACTAGATACGAGTTTTAAGTTGCTGTAGAGAAGAATGGCGTTTATCTCTCTGATTACGCGCTGCTTAATTGCGTCTGCTACAATCAGGATGTCCTTAGATTCATCACCAGTAAGGCCTTCCAGAATAAAGTTATCAATTTCCTTCAGTTGCGAAAACTGACTTCCAGAAAGATACTCATTAATCACCGGTCGCAACTGTGCTGGTGAAAATAGAAACGATAATAAAGAAGCCGTTCGATCATTTGCATGAGTTGCACTGATTATCGAACTCATTCGGCGTAATCTGTTTGAACCTTCTGGATTTGGAGAACCAAATCTGGATCCCAGAGCGTCAAGATCTGCATTTGTTCGGTAAGTTATCCACGGTCGGTCAATCAAGAAAGTTGTAATATCTGTGTTTTCCAGTAATTCAAAATTTTCTGACTCCAATGCCTTTCCCCCCACAGTATTAATAACTTATTTAATTATATATCCTAAGCCCATAAATACCAAGCACTCTACTGTGTATTCTCGCAAGTTCATTTTTCCGCCAGACTAAAAAAGGCCACCAGAACCAAGTAAGTTCTAGCAGTCTTAAATGAGTTTTCGATTGATTGTCCACCATAATTAGGCGGAGTTTCGGCGGAGCACCATATTTTTTTGGCGGAGTTGGCGGAGTTTGAGCTGCCTTGAGCAAATCCAAAATGCCTCTGTATCACTCTTTCTAGCTCAAATTGGCCTACATCGCTATTCCCATTCGATTGTTGAAGGCGGCTTGCTCGTAATATCATACACGATGCGGTTAACATGTGCGACTTCGTTTACAATACGGACTGAGATTTTTTGTAAGACATCCCAAGGGATTCTAGCAAAATCAGCAGTCATACCATCAATTGAAGTAACACCACGGATACCAACTGTGTAGTCATAAGTACGTCCATCGCCCATCACACCAACACTTCTAATGCCCGGTAAGACAGTAAAGTATTGCCAGATTTCACGATCAAGACCAGCATTTTTAATTTCTTCACGTAAAATTAAATCACTATCTCTAACGATTGTTAATTTTTCTTCAGTAATTTCACCAAGAACACGAATTCCAAGACCAGGGCCTGGGAATGGTTGACGCCATACTAATTCTTCACTCATACCCATTTTTTCGCCAAGTTCACGAACTTCATCTTTGAATAATGTTCGCAATGGTTCGATTAAGCTAAATTGCATATCATCAGGAAGGCCACCAACATTATGATGAGATTTAATTGTTTGGGCAGTATCTGTCCCAGATTCAATCACATCAGTGTAAAGTGTTCCTTGAGCCAAGAAGTCAATTCCTTTTAACTTAGTAGCTTCATCATCAAAGACACGGATGAATTCATTACCAATTGTTTTACGTTTCGTTTCAGGATCAGAAATTCCTTCTAATTTACCTAAGAAACGTTCTTGAGCATCAACTTTAATGATATTCAAGCCAAATTTACCGCCAAGCATTTCCATAACTTGATCAGCTTCATTTTTACGAAGTAAACCATGATCAACGAAAATACTTGTTAGTTGGTTACCAATTGCTTTGTGCAATAAAACACCAACAACTGAAGAATCAACCCCACCTGATAAACCAAGAAGGACTTTTTTATCACCAACAGTTTCGCGGATTTTAGCAATTTGTAAATCAATAAAATCAGCCATTGACCAGTTACTTTCAGCTTCACAAACATCAAATGCGAAACGACGTAAAATGTCATCCCCAAATTCAGTGTTGCGAACTTCAGTATGGAATTGAAGGCCATAGAATTTCTTATCAAGATTTTGCATTGCAGAAATAGGACAGTTAACAGAAGTTGCAACTGATGTAAAACCATCAGGAACTTCTGTTACTAAGTCACCATGACTCATCCAAACTGTTTGTTCAGCTGGTAATCCTTTGAATAAAGTTCCTTCTGGATTAGTAACCTCAATTTCAGCCTTACCATATTCTTTGTTATCTGCACTTTCAACTTTACCACCTGGCATTGTATATGCCATTAGTTGCATACCGTAACAGATACCTAAGATAGGAATACCTAATTCAAAGATTTCAGGATCTACTCTGAGTGCATCTTCATCATAAACACTATTTGGGCCACCAGAAAAAATGATACCTTTAGGGGCAATCTCTTTTATTTCGGCTGCACTAATCTTGTGTGATAACAATTCAGAATAAATTCCGAATTCACGTACACGACGAGTAATTAATTGATTATATTGACTACCAAAATCAAGAACGATAATTTTGTCGAAATCTTGCATGCTAACGTTGGCCAAAAATAGTCACCTCTTCATATTTTTTAGTTTCTTATTACGTCTATTCTACTGATTGAAACCCACTTGGTCAATCGTTTGATTTAATTTTCATGAAAATCTGTGAAAATATCTCTATTTTCTAATATTTGCGTAAATAAACGGTATTAATTCGATGCTCATCTGTCTTCTCTAAAATAAGATCAGCACGATTTCTGGTTGGTAAAATGAACTCTTGTAAGTTCTTTAAATTCACGGTTTTCCAGACATTACGTGCCAACTTAAATGCTTCATCGTGGTTACCAATCGCATAATCATAATAGTAATTTCCAGGTTTCTGAAAAGAGGTGTTCAAAAGAACACCAAAACGTTCCAAATACCATTTTTCAATTAAGTCAGCATCAGCATCAACATAAATTGAATAATCAAAGAAATCACTAACATACAATTGTTGGTTACTTGGTAATTGTAAAACATTAATCCCTTCAACAATCAAAATATCTGGTTGATTAATTGTTTGTACCATTCCAGGTACAATATCATAACTATCATGTGAATATACTGGTGCTTCAGTTTTCAGACCACTTTTCACGTCGTTTAAAAATAGAATTAGTTTTTCCATGTCATAACTTTCTGGAAAACCTTTACGGTCCAAGATATTCTGGTGAATTAGTGTTTCATTAGGATATAAAAAGCCATCCGTTGTAATTGCTTGAACCTTTTTTGTTGGGTATAACGCTGTGAGTAATAATTGCAACAAACGTGCCGTTGTACTTTTACCCACTGCAACACTACCCGTAATTCCAATCACAAAAGGCCATTTTTGATCTTTAATTCCTAGAAAATCTGCTTTTTTTGATTGCAAATCTTGCTTACCCAACAATGTCATATTTAATAAATGAACCAATGGCATGTAAATTTCCTGCACATCTTGAACTGATATCTTATCATTAACAGATTGAATTTCATTCAATTTTTGTTGTGACAAATCAATCTGTTTCGTTTTATAAAAGCCACGCCATTCATCCCTTGGAATTTTATAATAATTCATTTGTTTATCCATTTTAACAATCCTCTAATAAAAATGACCTATCAGTTTCCGCAATAGGTCATTTCTTCCATAGCTTATTTTAAACTATATAAACTTTTTGAAACATGGTCAAATAATGGTGATAATTCTTTTTCAGCATAAACAGTTAGTCGATGCATTGCTCTTGAACAAATCGTATAAACTAATTGACGCTCGTCTTCTTCATGATAGTTAATCTTTGAAGCGCCCCACATAACAACCGCATCAAATTCCAAACCTTTAGCTAGGAAAGCTGGCACAATAATCGTTCCATCGGCCAAACGTTGATTTTCCGTTTTAATCAATGTAACTGGCACGCCCTCGGCTTGTAATTGTTCATACAATTCTGTACATTCAGCTAATGATTTAGCGATGATTGCCGTTGTTAGATGATCATCCACATTTTGTTGTACTTGTTTTTCTAAATCGTGAACTAATTTATCAGAATTATTATCCACAGTCATTGTGGGTAAGTCACCTTGTCGGTTAAATGACGTCACTGATTCACCATTTATCAACACTTCTTTTGTGAAATCTGTGATTTGTTGTGTTGAACGATATGATTTCGTCAATTGCACGACTTTGGTTTTATCAGCTGGGAATAAATGTCCCAATTCTGATAGTAAACTCTTACTATTTTCTTTTGTGAAAATAGCCTGGTTTAAATCACCAAGCAGTGTAAACTTAGCTCTTGGGAACCCTTCCTTCAAGAAAGCTAATTGAAATGCCGTGTAGTCTTGAATTTCATCAATAAAGACGTAACGGACATCTGTTTCACCATGCTTACCCGTCATACGATCAAATAAGTATAAGTATGGCGTAACGTCATGCATCGATATTTGACGATTTTTTAAACGTGACACAACTTCAGCCACATCTGCTTGCCATTCTTCTACAGTAACATTATAGTCACTCAAATTAAGATACTTAGGCACATTGTGTAAAAAGTTCACATATTGTGAACTGATATTTAAGAATCGATTGCGCACAATTGCTCTGTGCACACTTGTAAATTGGCGCATAACTAAAGTACGCGTTAAGAAACGCATTTCTTTATCACCGCTTGCAAATTCGCGGTCTTGGTCTCCATACAAATCATTCAATTGTTCTTTAGACATATCTTGAATTGCTTTTTCAACCCATTCTAACTTAGCCTCAGCTTCAATTCGACGATTCAATAATTTAACTAATGATTCACGTGTTGCTTCTAATCTTGTCCGTAAATGATAATTTTCATTATATTTATAGTAGATACCTTTTATTTTATCTTTTGAAATAAAGACTTCATTATTGAATTTAATATCTCTGAACTTCATGTCTGCTTGTTCCAAATGTTCTGAATAAGCAGTTGAGGCATTAAAGAATGCCAAACTATTTTTCAGAACTTGAATACGTTTTTTAGCAGGCGCATTGTCTTCTTCAAAGCGTTCTTGTAACGTTTCAACTTGCATATTTGGTAAACGTCTTGATGCATATTGGAAATAAGTCATTTGAACCATATTTTGTTCACCAAGTTCTGGCAACACTTGATCAATATAATCATTAAATAATTGATTAGGTGAGAATAAAACAACTTGACTAGCTGTTAAATTACCGCGGTAACGGTACAGCAAGTAAGCCACACGTTGTAATACAGCTGAGGTTTTACCCGAACCAGCTGCACCTTGAACAAATAATAATTCAGCTTTTACATCTCGAATAATTTGATTTTGTTCCTTCTGAATCGTCGTTACGATACTCTTCATCTTTGTATCAGCAGAATCATTCAAGACGTCTAATAACATCTGATCACCAACAGCTTCATCAGTATCAAATATCGTTTCAATTTGGCCATCTTCAATTACGAATTGACGTTTCAATGAAACATCTACTGTTTGATCACCATCAGGAGTTTGGTAAGTGACATCACCTAGTCCGCCATCGTAATAAACACTCGATATGGGTGCACGCCAATCATAAACCATAAAGTGTTCAGGTCGATCAGCAAAAGAGCCCAAGCCAATATAGATTGTTTCTTTTTTATTAGTTCCTTCTTGAATGTTTAAACGTGCAAAATAAGGTTTCTTTTCTAATTTCTTTAAAATGTCTAAACGAGAAGTTGCGTTTTTCCAACTCGTTTCACGTTCAGCTAATAACTGTTGTTGCTGACGAACAGACATTGCTGTATCAATCATTCCAGTGTATGTTGTCGTATTGATATGAACATCACTTGTAAATTCGCCATTAATCGATCGTGCTTCACTTTCAGCGTACTTTATTTCATTTTGACGTTTAACTTCAGCATCTTTTATTTTAACAATAACATCATCAAGATGTGCTTGTTCTTCGATTTTAATTTCATCAGCCATTTCTCAATACCCCACTTTACATGATTTTATTAGGCCTAATAGTGTATCATTTTTTTATAATCAACTCAAATAGGCAACTAATTGAACTTATTTCTTATTTGGTAGGAATTGGTCAACTACGATTCCAACAGCTAATCCAATTAATGTTGCGACAGCAATTTTACTTATCACAATCCCAATAATTAGACCAATTAAAGTTGTCATTCCTGCAATTAAAGTGTGTCTAGTCATATTGACCTCCAAAAATTTAATATATCTAGTATACCAGTATCGAAACCTGTTTAACACTGGTGACCTCTTATAGTGAGACAAATCTTAATAAAAGCTAAATATCAGTTAAAATAATAGCCTTTTTTTTAATTTCAGTTTAATATAATGAGTAAGACTAAAACGATTGGAGGGCCTGACAATGTTCGAACAAGCTTGGTTTTTCTTCACCCATTTCGAAAATTATTTAGGACCTCTTTTCCAGACTTTAGGTAACTGGAGTTACTTAATTCTTTTTGTACTTATCTTTGCCGAAACAGGTCTTGTTGTTTTTCCTTTTCTACCTGGTGAGTCGCTACTCTTTTTCACTAGTTCCATTGCCGCCTACTCAACAGATACCATTGATATTCGGGTATTAGTCCCAATATTCTTTTTTGCCGCACTCTCTGGAGATGCCGTGAATTTTGAAATTGGTCGACATTTAAATAAATTACCTTTCTTTAAAAAAAGAATCCCCCCTGAAAAGATGGAAATCGCCAAAAGTTTTTTCAAAAAACATGGTGCAAAAACAGTCGTATTTGGACGCTTTATCCCATTAATTAGAACTTTTGTGCCACTTATTTCTGGTACTATTCAAATGAATTACAGACATTTTAGTATTTTCAACTTAATTGGCGTCTCACTTTGGGTAGCCATTGGAAGTGGCGTCGGTTACTACTTCGGCGCAATTCCATTTGTTAAGGATCATTTTTCTATTATTTTCCTTTCAATTGCCGGGATAGCATTACTTCCAGTGGTCTTAGCTGGGTTAGTACAACTTACGAAATTTTTACTTAGAAAAAAACTTGATGCTAAATTCTAGGATAAGCTTTTTAGAATAATCGTTTTCTTTAGCGTATAATGGGGCTATCACATAAACTTCAGGAGGTTCTCATGCCATTTACAGTCTATCTCGTTCGCCATGGTCAAACCATTTTCAATAAATATAATCGGATGCAAGGTTGGTCCGATTCACCACTTACAGAAAAAGGCATTAACGACGGCCACACTACTGGAAAAAAATTATCACAAATTCAGTTTGCTAATGCATACAGTAGTGATACAACCCGCGCAAATCGTACAGCTAACTACATTTTATCTGAAAATGAAAACTCTTCAGATTTAATTGTTACAACATCTGAGTTTCTTAGAGAGCAAGGCTATGGTTACTATGAAGGTGCCGATTCTTCTCAAGCTTGGTTTGTTGTTGGTAAGCCACATGGCGCTGCTAATTTCACTGAGATTTTGCAAAAATTTTCAATTGAAGAGGCACGTGACTTCTTCAAAGAAATCGATCCTTTCCATGATGCTGAAGACGATGCCGATTTTTGGGCACGTCGTAATAAAGGTTTTGATTTATTGCGTAAAGATGCTAAAGATGGCGATAACGTTTTAGTTGTCAGTCATGGGACAACAATCAGAAGTATCGTTTCTCATTTTGCACCCGAAATTGATATTACAATGAGCCCTAAAAACGGTAGTGTAACTAAGTTAATCGTTGATGACAATTCAGTTAAAGTTGAATATTTCAATCATCACGATGATGATAAAATCTAAATAAAAAAGGAGTAACCAATTTTTAAAATTGGTTACTCCTTTTAGTTTAAATTGATTTACGTTGTGTCTTGTAATCGATAACTTCTTTTTCAGATAAATTACCTAATTCTTGTAATTTATCTTCAATAATATTTAAAACAATATTACGATCAGCTTCATTTTCAACAAAATCGTATTTATCGCCATCAATAACTAAAAATTCAGAAACGTCATATTCTTTTTCCCAATCTTCATAATAGCGAAGTAATGTTTTATAGTATTCAACCAATGAGTGGTCAGTTTCAATTTGTTCATAATCACGGCCACGTTTTTGAATACGATTAACCATTGTTTCATAAGAAACTTTAATCATAACCATCAAATCGGGTGATTTTTTATGTGCAGCATAAGGTAACTCTTCAAGCATATTTTCTAATAAATCTTGATAGATGTTATATTCAACAGTTGTGGCATTACCCATTTCTGTATTCATCTTCATAAAAATAGCATCTTCATAAATTGAACGATCAAGAACATTATTATCTTCTTGCATTGCTGCTTTAATCATTCTGAAACGACGATTCAAAAAGAAAGTTTGTAATAAGTAAGCGTAGGGATTTGTTGCTTCCTTATCCCCTGCTTCACGTTTTTTTGCAGCGATTTCGTTACCTTTGTAAAATAAAGGTAATACCGGGTTATCTGTAACAGGTTCGTAAAAAGCCTCTACCCCAAGTTCTTCAGATAAAATTTTTGTCATACTAGATTTTCCTGAACCAATAATACCAGCCAACGTAATCAAAATAATAAACACTCCTTCTTGAATAGTTAATACAATTTATGCAGTTAAAACAATTAGATTTAGACTTGTAATTAATATCTCATTCGGTATCATCTTACTAGTAGTCATAAATAATCTCATATTTTAATTCTCCGTTTATTTAGTATACATTGGATTAAATAAAATAAAAGTCTTTTCTTTTTCTAAAATTAATGCATTAAGTGAGACTATTCATCAAAAACCAGACAGCTCTAAGTACCTTTTTTATTTACAAATTAAATATTTATTTATGAAAGGATTTCATATGTCATTTACCGTTTATATGGTTCGTCATGGCCAAACTTTTTTTAACTCTTTCCAGAGAATGCAAGGCTGGTGTGACTCTCCACTTACAGATAAGGGAATCAACGATGCCACCCATTCAGGAAAACTTTTACGCGATAAATCATTTAATGCCATTTATCGAAGTGACACAATGCGTACAAAAAAAACACTAAGCCATATTTTAAGTGAAACGAATGTTGAAGAAAATGCACAGTTAACACCAATTGAAACAGCACTTTTTAGAGAAGAATATTATGGCTCATTTGAAGGCCAAGATACTGCAGCTGTTATGCAAACAGTTGGTACACCTTTTAATTGTCAAACCTTCAATGATATTCTTGAAAAATATTCCATCGAAGACTCACGTGATTTCATAAAAAGTGCTGACCCTTTTAATTTAGCTGAAAATGACCAAGAATTTTGGAATCGCTATGATCATGCTTTTGATTTTTTACGCACTAACCAAAATAATAATGACAACGTTCTATTAGTTGGTCACGGGACAGCAATTAGAAGTATCGTTTCACGATACGCACCTAATATTGATATATCATCTAGTCCTAAAAATGGTAGCGTCACTAAATTAATCGTTCATCACGATACAATTGAAGTTAGCTATTATGGTAATTTTGGCGAACAACCCATCTAAATAAAGAGAGGTGAATACTCAGTTTTAAAAACTGAATATTCACCTCTTTTTTATTTTTTTAATACCATCCCTTTATATAAGGTAACTGTTACCCAATAATATCCCAAATAGAGAACTGCAAAAATAATAAATGGAATCGTTATATGTGAATATGGATCTGGAATTAATTCCTTGAACATTTGTAGTCCGAATAAAACGTGGATTACACCGACAATTCCAGGTAAGAAGAATAAGATGCCAATTTCGCGCCTAATTGATTTTTTCATTAGTCGTTGCTTAGCGCCTAATTGGTTCAATAAATCATATCGTTTTTTATCCGTTGCCGCACTAGACAATATTTTAAACATAAGAACACTTGCTAACATTGCCAACATCGCAACGCCTAAGAAGAATCCAATGAATTCTAATCCGCCATAAATGCCGTTAGCCAACTGATATACGACATACTTATTCATAAAATAAGATGAATTATCTAACTGATTTTTAGGTATTTCTTCGCTCAATGCTTTTAAGATTTCTTTATTATCTTTAAATGATGCTAACCTAACAGTATGGATACGTTGTGTCTTCGCCGAAACAGCTGAAAATGATGCGTCAGAGACAAGTACTGGATTTAACATATCAGGGGATTCCAATGTAGTTCTAACAGCATTTCCCCATAGATTATCCTCATTTTTAGCTGTCATTTTGGCAGGGTCAACTTTAATAAATTTACCGGTAGCCGTTCCCGTTTCCGTGAAATCAAGCGTGTACAATGGTGATTTCACAAAGTCAGATTTTTTAAAATAACGGACAGAACCAACTTTTTTTGCTTCATAAATGGACTCTTTTTTATCAGTCAATTGACTAAGTAATTTTTTCTCTTTTGTTGATGGATTTTGGACAACAACATCATATGGGGAAGTAGAAGTAGCTGTTTGATCAACCACACCAGAGAATCCCATCCCAACAGTTATTGCGCCTAATGCTAGTGCAAATAACATCGCAACCATTGTTAGAACCCGATTTAATGAACCTAATCGAAAGCTAAGTTGCCCTAATAAAAAGGTATTTAATTGCTTTTCAGAAAATCCCTTATTACGTTTTAATAATTGAACCAATCCACTAAATAATGAATTGAAAATTAAAAATGTCCCAATCAAAATTGTTACGACTGACCCAATAAATCCAGCCATTTGAAACAGTGCTAAATGACTTAATAAATAATAGCCACTTGCAATTAAACCTAATCCTAAGATACTTTGAATTAAGATATTATAAGATTTTAGCTTTTTACCTTGTGGTTGTTCTGCTTCATTTAATAATTTTAAGATAGGCGTTCTTAACAAGCTTTGTCGATTAAATATAGCAGCAATCATGAAAAGAATAACGAAGAAAAGCATTGTTATTAGGATTGCTGGGAAATAAAAAGCTTGAAAAGAATGCGGTGCAAGATCCATTTTATCTACTAAAAATTGGCTAACGCCATATGTCAGTCCAATACCAACTAAAATACCAACAGCTGTTGCAATTAAGCCAATAATTAAAGTTTCAGTGAAAATTAAGCGCCCAATCTTACGCTTTTTAGCGCCTAGCATCATGAACATCCCATAATCTCTTTGACGCATGCTCATTAAAAATGTATTCGCATAGATAATATAAAACAGTGTAATAATTGCAAGTAGTACAGAACCTACTTGGAAAATCATTGCTGCAAATTTTATCGTCGCATTTTGTTTAATAAATTCTTGATTAGTTGCTAATGCTTCAAACATGTAAAAGATTGCTGAAGCCATAATGAGTCCTGATAACAAGATTAGATAATCTTTAAAGCGACTCTTAATTCCAGTTAAGGATAATTTTAATAACATATTGTTTCCTCCCTTCTTAAAATTATTGTTCACTCTTAGCTAGTTCATTTAAAATTTCTTGATAAAACTCTGTTCGCGTATTCGTTCCTTGAATCAATTCTCGACCAATCTTACCATCTTTAATAAAGAGAATTCGTTGACAGTAACTCGCACTAACAGCGTCATGAGTCACCATCAAAATTGATACTTGATCATTTTTATTTAAACTTTCCATCGTTGATAGGAGTGACTTTGCACTTTTAGAATCCAAAGCACCTGTTGGTTCATCTGCTAATAAGATTGCAGGATTATGGACTAAAGCACGAGCTGCTGCAACTCGTTGCTTTTGGCCACCAGATAATTCAGTTGGAAATTGTCCAAGAACACTATCTATCCCCAGTGTTTTCGTTAATTTATCAATACGTTCTTGATATTTAGAAATAGACGCATTCTGTAATGATAGTGGCAATGTTATATTTTCAGCTGCCGTTAAGTTATCTAGCAGGTTAAAACTTTGGAAAATAAAGCCAATTTGTTGTGCTCTAAAATCTGATAGTTTATCGCCACGCATCATTGAGATATCCTGATTATTAATCTCAATTTGTCCTGAAGTCGGCTGGTCTAGTGTTGATAATAAGTTAAGTAATGTTGATTTACCTGATCCTGATGCCCCCATGATACCAATAAATTCACCCTGTTCGACAGAAAAATTAATCCCTTTTAAGGCTTCCGTTTTCTTCTCTTTATTCTTACCGTAGACTTTTTTAACATCTTTTGCGCTTACAACTATTTCTTTCATTTTATTAGTCCTCCATTTATATTTATCATTTTACTATATGTGTACTATTATACATAGTACACATTAAATAGCAATTTTTATTATCGTTAATTCTTAACTTAATTCTCATTAAAACGATTACATTTTATATTAATTTAATTTTTCATGGAAATTAATTAGTCAGTTCACTATACTTATAAATTGTTAGTTTAATTTACATAGTTATTTATCACGGGAGGTACTTATGGAAAACGAGAAAAAAACATTTATATCGTGGCCAGTTTTGGCATTAATGTCATTCGTAACAGTTATTGGCTTCGACGATATCGTCTATAACTTTCAAAATCAAGGTATGGGCGTTATTACATCTTGGATCATTTTATTGCTATTATATGTAATTCCCTATTCTTTAATGGTAGGACAATTAGGTTCCGTCTTTAATTCAGAAGGTGGCGGTTTAAGTTCATGGGTTCGCGGAACTCGTGGCGAAAAACTAGGTTACTTTACGGCATGGACTTATTGGGCTGCTTCGATTCCTTACGTTGTTGATACCGCTAATTCAGTCGTTGTTGGCTTTGGTTGGTTATTTAACGGAAGTAATGCACTCGAAGATAGTTTATCAACAGCTATGTTCGCGTTAATAACATTAGTAATCTTCGTTGGTTTCATTTTTGTTCAACGTTTCTTCAAAGGTTCATTAGAATTTTTAGGTCTTATTGGTGGTGGTACCATGTTCATCCTCACAATTTTATATGTTGTAATGGCATTTGGCTCATTATTAACACCTTCAGGTCGTATTGCAACAACAAATATGAGCTGGCACACACTAATTCCTAAATTTGATTTACATTATTTCACAACAATTGGTTTATTAATTTATGCGATTAATGGTGCAGAATTAATTGCGCCATTTGTCACAAAAATGAAAAAACCTAAAAAAGATTTCCCTAAAGCCATGATTATGTTAACCGTTATGACAATCTTCTTAACAGTTTTCGGCTCATTCGCACTTGGGATTTTCTTCAATGCCCATAACATTCCTAATGATTTTAAAATGAATGGTTCGTACTACGCATTCCTTCGTTTAGGAGATCAATTTCATATGGGTAGTTGGTTAATGTATGCCTTCGCTATTACTCAAATTGTGTACATGTGTGCTCTTCTAGCTGTTCTTCTTGACGCTATGACTCGCATGCTTATCTCTGACACAGGCGCTCGTTATATGCCTAAGAAATTACTTAAAGTTAACAAAGATGGTTTACCAATTAATGGGTACATTTTAACTTGTACTTTAAGTGCCTTCATTCTCTTCTTGGGTGTCTTCTTGCCAGATATGAATACAATCTTTAATTGGTTACTGAACTTGAATGGAATTATTTCACCAGGTGTCACTTGTTGGATTTTCTTCGCCTTCATGCAGATCCGTAAAAATAGTGCTAAATATCCATCAGAATATGTCTTCATTAAAAATGACAAATTAGCTTACGCTGTTGGTTTATGGTGCTTAGTTGTTACTGTTTTGGCAACAGTCTTTGGGATTATTCCTCAAGATGTCGAGATGGGTAGCTCACTATTCTACTACCAGTTAGCCATCAATATTATTAGTGTCGTTGTTCTTATCGGTCTTGGATTCATTATGCCAATGATTGCTGAACGTGAACGTAAAAGAGATGGTATTAAAGATTAAATTCAAAAACGCTATGACTACTTAATTAAAAGTAGTCATAGCGTTTTTGAATTTAATCTTTTATTATTATGCCATCTACACCTATTGACTCACAAATCGTTAAAAACCTCACATCTTCTAGATTTTCAAAATGAACGTGATAGTATTTAAACCACTCACGATATTCTTTATAGGTTGTTATAATTTGATTGGCCTCATTTTTATCATTTTTTAAATCATTGAATAGCGCTCTACGATCCTCATTAAATCCATAAAATGCTGTGTAAGTCGCAATACTTTCAAGAAACACATCAGAAATAATTTCCCAACTCATTTGATTCTCCGGAATATTTCTTTCCTCTAATAATAGCCTCACATCATACGGTAATGCGTTTACATTTTTTATTCCTTCACCTAAACTCATTCGATTACCCCCCGATAATTGCAATTAATATACCACACCCTTCTCATCGATAACAAGCACTTGGCTTGTTATCTATTTTAATTTTTTCTGCGTCTTATAAAAACAAAAAAAGCTTAACAATATTGTTAAGCTTGCCGTATATTTTAAGTTCGCATTTTAAGTTAAATTAATTTTATATTCTAACTTTTTTTTACTTAATTTCTTGTATGATAGCATTTCTTAATTATTACTTGCATATGCTTGTTGACCATCATACCATTCACAGACAGTTAGAAATCTTAATTTCGAAAAACAATTAACATTAGCCTGATATTTTTCGAACCAATTACGATAATACCGATATTGCTTAATTAACTGCGCGGCCTCTTCTGGATTTTGTTTCAATTCATCAAATAGCTGCTTTCTATCATCGTTAAATCCATAGAATTCAGTAAAATTAATTGTACTTTTAATAAATAAATCGAATAATACGGCTAAATCATTATCTTTTTCGCAGAGACGCCCCTCTTGAAAAAGTAATTGTACATCATACGGTAATTCTTTGTACGCTTCATTATATACTTCTGTATCATCTATCATGTTGGGTGCTCCCATTCTCCCCACCATATAAAACCCTTTGTTCCACATAACGTTTTAGTTGAACCTTTTATTCATTCCCAAATCAAAAAATAGTTATGTCGTTACCTAATTCTAATACATCTAGTATACATTATTTTATGCATAATTACCTAAAATTTTTATACTTCCTTTAATATATTTAAGATACTCATACAATTAATAGTTTACACCCTTTTTAAAATCAAAAAAGACCTTTTCAAAAATTCTTGAAAAGATCTTTCTGATTTATTATTCAGCTTCTTCTGCCAAAGTATTGGCAGCTCGTTCCTTATACATAGGGATTTCATCTTCACTTGCTAAAACAAAATGTTCTGGCGAAATTTCAACCATTCGACGTTTTTTACCATCTGCCTCAACTGACGAATCGTATGGTACTGGAATGCGATTACGTTCAAATTCAGGGTCAGGAACAGGAACGGCCGAGATTAAACTGGCTGTATAATCGTGTAAAGGATGTGTATATATTTCGTCTGCAGGAGCTATTTCTAATAACTTACCATAATGCATCACACCAATTCGATCACTGATATATTTAACCATTGATAAATCATGTGCAATAAACAAATATGTTAAGTTATGTTCAATTTGTAATTCCTTCAACAAATTAACAACCTGCGCTTGAATTGAAACATCTAATGCAGAAATAGGTTCATCTGCGATGATAAACTTAGGTTCTACAGCTAAAGCACGAGCAATACCAATACGTTGGCGTTGGCCACCTGAAAATTCATGGGGGTAGCGGCTAGAATGATCTTTATTCAATCCAACTGTTTCTAATAATTCTTCAACACGTTTCGCACGTGCTTCATCATTGGCAGCTAAATGGTGAATATCTATTCCTTCTGCCACAATATCTTTAACTTTCATTCGTGGATTTAGTGATGCATATGGATCTTGAAAAATCATTTGCATGTCACGGCGAAATTGTAATTTATCTTTTTTAGACTTAATTTTACGAATATCAACACCATCAAAATCAATTTTACCATCAGTTGGTTCATATAAATTGATGATACTACGACCTGTTGTTGTTTTACCAGACCCTGACTCGCCCACCAAGCCAAATGTCTCGCCTTCATAAATATCAAATGAAATATCATCGATAGCTTTCACTTCGTCTGGTTTGCCGACATTAAAATATTGTTTTAAATGACGGACTTTTAAAATTTTATTTTTCTTTTGTTCCACTATGTTCAGCTCCCCTTCCTTAGTTTTCTACCAAATTTTGATTCGCTTTAATTTTTGTTTCTTGTTGTTTTGCAAAAATTTTATACCGTCTTTGAATTTCAACTGGCGGCGTTACTTTAGGTGCATCTGGATGCAACAACCATGTAGCTGCTGCATGTGTTGGTGAAACATCGAAGAATGGTGGTTGTTGTTCTGTATCAATCTTCATAGCGTACTCATTCCGAGCGGCAAATGCATCCCCTTTTGGTGGATCCAATAAATCAGGAGGTGTACCTGGAATTGCGTACAGATGTTCACTATCAAGTGTTGGCATTGAATTCAATAAGCCCCAAGTATATGGATGTTGTGGGTTATAAAAGACCTCATCGACTGTCCCATATTCAACAATCCGACCTGCATACATAACCGCTACACGATTAGCCATACCAGCAACAACCCCTAGATCATGGGTAATGAAAATAATTGATGTTTCAATTTTTGCTTGTAATTCTTTCATTAATTCCAAAATCTGTGCTTGGATGGTTACATCTAAAGCTGTTGTTGGTTCATCAGCAATTAAAATTTCTGGATAACAAACTAATGAAATCGCAATAACAATTCGTTGGCGTTGACCACCAGAAAATTGATGTGGATAGTCCTTAAAGCGTTTTTTAGCATCTGTAATCCCAACTAACTTCAAAATTTCCAAGGCTTGCGCCATTGCTTTTTCTTTTTTTACATGTTTATGCTTCATTAATGGTTCAGCAATTTGTCTACCAATTCTCATAGTAGGATCTAAAGAAGTCATTGGGTCTTGGAAAATCATTGCGATATCTTTACCACGAATGTTTTCCATTTGTTTTTCTGATTTTTTAAGTAAATCTTCACCATGAAAAAGAATTTCTCCACCCATAACTTCTGCATTATTAGCTAATAATCCCATTAAACTTTTTGTTGTAACGGATTTACCGGAACCTGATTCACCAACGATTGCTAAAGTTTCACCTTTAGCCAGATGAAAACTAACATCACGTATGGCTTTAACATCTCCAGCATACGTATGAAAATTAATTTCTAGATTGTTAACTTCTAAAATATTTTCTGCCATTTTTCAACACCTACTCTTTCGTTTTTGGATCAAAGGCATCACGGAGTCCATCACCTAATAAGTTGAAGGCAACCATGATAATACATAAAACAATTGCTGGATACCACATTTGGTATGGTAAAAACTGGAAATTCTTTTGACCATCATTCAATAATGACCCAAGTGAAGCTTGAGGAGCACTAATCCCAATTCCGATGAAACTTAAGAAAGCTTCGAAGAAAATAGCACTAGGAATTGTAAACATTGTTTGAATAATAATCACACTCGATAAGTTAGGTAGTAAATGTTTCACTGCAATTTTTACGGGTGACTCGCCTAAAGTTCGAGCTGCAAGAATATATTCTTGATCTTTTAATTTCAACGTTTGTGCCCGAACTAATCGAGCCATCGTTGTCCAACCAGTCACTGCAATTGCTAAAATAATTGATGTTAAACCTGGTTTGAAAACCAATAACATTAAAACAATAACGACCAAGTTAGGTACCGATGAAATAATTTCGATGATTCGCTGCATGAATGTATCAACACGTCCGCCACGCCAACCGGACAAGATTCCATAAGCAACACCGACTCCTAAATCGACTAATGCAGCAACTAGTGCCACGATTAAGGAAATCTTAGTTCCATACATAATTCTTGATAACAAATCACGTCCAAAAACATCCGTTCCTAAAATAAAGTATTTATCTTTTGGAATACTATTTTGTTCATAAGCATCATACCAGCTACCTGATGATGTTTTTAACTTTCCATTTAATCCATCTATTGGTACACCAGGAATTTTAGGTGGTAAATTTGTATACTCAACATTTTGTTCTGTTGCACTATGTGGTGCTAAAATGGGGGATCCAAATGCCAAAATAAAAATTGCAACCAGGACCCAAAGTGAGATAAAAGCCCCTTTATTTTTCTTCAACCGACGCCAAGCATCCTGAACGAAAGTCAACGACGGTGCAGCAATTTTTTCATTATCAATAGCGTTATTTTTATCTAACGGTTCAAATGCATCTACTGGTAGGTCAATTTTATCTGCCATCGTTAATTTCTCCTTCCAGTTAATCGAATTCTTGGGTCAATAATACCGTAAATGATATCTGTTAATAAGATAACAACTACTAGTCCAGCTGAATAAAGCATTGTAACACCCATGATTGTGGGGAAATCATTTGTCAAAATTGATTTTACGAATTGTTCACCAATTCCAGGAATTGAGAATATATTTTCAACAACCATTGAACCAGTCATTAATGCAACCGTATAAGGGCCGATTAATGTTACTAAAGGAATTAAACTATTACGTAAAGCATGGTGGAATACAACGCCAAACTTTGTTAATCCTTTAGCCTTAGCCAGTTCAATGTAATCACTGCTTAGGACATCCACCATCTCGGTTCGAATGAACCTGGCCGTCTCCGCCAGTGGGCCAACCCCTAAAGCAATTGTCGGTAGAATCGTGTAACTGAATCCGCCCCAATCAGCAATTGGTAACCAGCCTAACTTTAATCCTACGTAATACTGTAATAAAACAGCTAAGACGAAAGAAGGAATTGAGATACCTAAGATTGATAAAATTGTTGAAGAAGTATCAATCCAAGTATTTTTGTTAATCGCACCAATGGCACCAATCACAATTCCAATAACTATTCCGAAGATGATAGCTTGTAATCCAAGTTGTCCGGATGGTCCAATACGGCTTGAAATTAGGTATGACACAGGTTGATTACTGTATTGGAATGACGTTCCTAAATCACCCTTAACTAATCCCACTAAGTAAATGAGATATTGTTGCCATACGGGTTTATTCAATCCATATTGTTCATTCATAATCTGTAATTGCTCAGTTGTCATTTTTTGCTGATTCGCATAAGGTGATCCAGGCATTAACTTCATTAAAAAGAAGGTAATGGTTGCGACTAAAAACAACGTCAGTAGCATATAAAAAATTCGTTTAACTAGGTATTTACCCATAATTCTGACCCTCACTTTTGCTTTATTATGTAATTAAAACAAGTCAGAATTAGCCGTGGTAGCTAACTCTCACTTGTTAAATTTTAACACGTTAATTAATTATTTAGTAACATAAGCATCTTTGAAATTGTAATTGATACCAGCTCCATTGTAGATAACACCTTTAACTGTTGATCTTAATAATTGAGCTTGAGCCATTTGGTAAAGAGGTGCAATTCCTTGATCTTTCATCAAGATTTTTTCAGCCTTAACTAAATCATCCCAACGTTTATCTGCATTACTTGCATCTGTTGTTTTTGAAGCTTTAATCAATGCATCATATTCACTATTTTTCCATTTACCTGCATTTTGTGAATTATCTGAAGTAAATAAATCTAAGAATGAGATTGGGTCTGAGAAATCAGCACCCCATGCTGTAACAACAATATCGAAATCACCACTAGTTGATTTTGCTAAACGTGATTTGAATGGGATATTTGTTAATGTTACATCCGCACCATCTAAGTTATCTTCAATCGCATTTTGTAAAAATTCATTTGTTTTCTTAGCTTTATCAGTATCATCACTTAGAAGTGAGAAACTAGCTTTTGTAACACCAACTTCTTTTAATCCTGCTTTCCATAATTCTTTTGCTTTTGCAATGTCTGTATTTGCAGTTGATTTAACGGTTGATTCTTTTGCAAAATCTTCGCCTGTTTTAGGATTTGAAGCAAGACCTGATGATACTAAACCTGTCGCAACAGTTGAGCCATCCCCTAAAATTTTATCAACAAATTGTTTTCTGTTGATAACTAATGAAATAGCTTGACGAATCTTTTGGTTATTAAATAATTTATTCTTTTGATTGTATTGTAAGTAGAACGTTGATGCTTGTTTACGTGTGATATAGTCTTTATCTGTTTTCAATGTTTTAGCTTGTTCAGCAGATAAATTCGTCATATCTAATTTTTGACTTTGGTATAAATTATAGCTTGTTGTATTATCTTTAGAAACTTGGAAATTCATTTGTGTTAGCTTAACTGCTTTTTTATCCCAATAAGTGTCATTTTTCTTTAGGTCCCAAGTTAAGTTAGTTCCTGTCCAATCATTTAATGTAAATGGACCATTGTAAACCATGTATTTGCTTTGTGTGCCATATTTAGAACCATACTTTTCAACAACTTTTTGATTTTGTGGATAGAACGTTGGGAAGCCCATCAATAATTTGAAATATGGTACTTTTTTATCAAGTGTTACAACTAATGTATGTTTGTCAGTTGCTTTGATTCCCAATGTTGATGGCGCCATCTTACCCGCGCTGATTGCATCATAATTTTTAATCCCTGAGAAGAGGTAACCATATTGTGAAGCTGTCTTAGGATTAACGGTCCGTTGCCATGAATAAACAAAATCTTTAGCCGTTACATCGTCTCCGTTGCTCCATTTTGAATCACGAAGTTTAAATGTATAAGTCATGCCATCTTTTGAAACGGTTGTTTTAGTTGCAAGTGCATTTGACACTTTACTGTTCTTACCAATTCTGTATAAACCTTCATTAGTATTGTTCAACATGTTAAAGCTAACTGTATCCGTTGCTGTCGATAAATCCATCGATGGTAATTCAGCTGTTTCAGACCAATTAATAACCTGTTTATCAGCGAGTTCTTTACTATCTGAAGATGAAGATTTAGATCCACACGCTGCCAAGACAATGACAGACAATGCTAGCACACCACTTAATTTCAAAACTGACTTTAACTTCATAATATGACCTCTCCTTTTTTATTTACCTTTTCTTAACGTAGGTTTATCTTACATTAGAAAAAGATTAAAATCAACATTAAACTCTAATTTAATTAAAAAGAGATTCAAGCGCCTTTAAAAAAGCCGTTTAACTATATAAAATATTCAACTCATAACATTTGCACGTTGTTAAAATGAGAGTTTGGCCATTTTTATTCATTAATTCTCATTTAATTCAGTTAACTTATTTTGATGTTCGAATATTTTTTTGAATAAATGTTATACTTAACCTATTAATTAAGTTCCACGAGGAGGTTCTCATGAAAGAAACTTATTCTACAGAAATACCAGTTATTGACGTTTTCATTGCTGGTATCGAAAAACAACGTGAAAATTTAGATTATACAATGTCTGAATTAGCTGCATTAGTCGAAGCTAACAACATGCATGCTGTTGAAGACATTCGTCAGAAATTAGATCGACCAACTGCTGCCCTTTACTTTGGTAAAGGTAAAGCTGAAGAATTCAAGACTGAAAGTGAAGCACAAGGTGTGAAAATTTTAGTTGTAAACGACGAATTATCACCAACTCAAATTCGTAACCTTGAAGCTGCATCAGGTATGGAAGTTATGGATCGTACAGGCCTGATTTTAGCTATTTTTGCTTCAAGAGCACAATCACGCGAAGCAAAACTCCAAGTTCAAATGGCTCAACTTCAATATCAGTTACCTCGTTTAAGAGGGATGCAAGATAAACTAGATCAACAATCTGGTGGTGGACTCGCTAACCGTGGTGCTGGCGAAACGAAGATTGAATTAGATCGTCGTGTGATTGAAAATCGGATTAACCACATTAAAAAAGATCTTGCTGAAATGGACAAAGAAGAATCTACTAGACGTAAACAACGTGATAAATCTGGTATTCCGACTGTTGCATTAGTTGGTTATACTAATTCAGGTAAATCAACGACAATGAACGGCTTGCTTCGTCTAATCGGACAAGATGATGACAAACAAGTTTTTGAAAAGAATATGTTGTTTGCTACATTAGATACAAGTGTCCGTAATATTCAATTTGAAGATAAAAAACAAATTTTATTGAGCGATACTGTTGGTTTTGTCAGCAAATTGCCTCACCAATTAGTAAAAGCTTTCCGTACAACCTTGGCTGAAGCTGCACAAGCTGATTTACTTATCCAAGTGATTGACGTGGCTGATAAACATGCTGAGGAAATGATTCAAACAACTGAAGATACATTAAAAGCTATTGGCGTCGAAAACATTCCGATGATTTATGCCTATAATAAAGCTGATTTAGCAAATATTGATTATCCTACTTTCTCAGATGATAAATTCACTTATAGTGCGCGTGATGAAAAATCACTTAATCAATTAGTAGATATCATTAAAAAGAATGTCTTTAAAGATAACGAAATTATGACTGTTCTTATCCCATTTGATAAAGGTCAACTTGTTGATTTAATCAATGAAAAGGCAACTATCTTAGAAACAGATTATGAAGAATCAGGTACAAAATTAAAGATTGATGCAACAAAAACTATTGCAACCCAATTGCAAGATTACATCGTTTAAAATAATTCTATAAAAAGAGTGCGTGAATCGGTCTGAAATAGCCGATTCACGCACTCTTTTTTGTCGTCATAATCATATCTAGTTTATTGCATGATTCCCGCTGTTATGCTAAAATGCAACTATTCATTTTAGAAAAGGAGGATTCAATTTTGGAAAAAAAACCAGCAGTTGGACTTAACAGATCGTTAGGTCTATGGTCAGCATTATCAATCGTAATCGGAACTGTTATTGGTTCTGGTATCTTCTTTAAACAAGCTTCGGTACTTGACTACACCGGCTCTACTACAAATGCCCTGCTCGCATGGCTATGTGGTGGTATCATAACCTTAACCGCTGGACTAACTGTTGCTGAAATTGGATCTCAAATTCCAGAAACCGGTGGATTATATATCTACATGGAAAAAATTTACGGTAAAATTTGGGGTTTCTTAGCTGGTTGGATGCAAGTTATCGTGTATGGACCAGCTATGATTGCTGCGTTAGGCGCGTACCTTGCTATTTTAATAGTAGATTTCTTTAGTATTCCAGCTGGTTATTCTCATTTAATCGCATTAATTGCAGTCATTTCTATTGGCTTCCTAAATATGCTATCAAATCGTTATGGTGCTTCATTCCAGATTATTACAACTATTTGTAAATTATTCCCTATTGCTGCTATTATTATTTTTGGTTTATTTTTTGGCAATGCAAATGCACTTGGCCAATCTGTTGCAACTGTCAGTCACTCTACAAATAATTTTGGTGTTGGTATACTAGCTACTTTATTTGCTTATGATGGTTGGATTCTGATTGCTAATATGGGTGATGAAATTAAAAATCCTAAAAAGACATTACCTAGAGCTATTGTTTTAGGAATTTCAATTGTTCTTCTTATTTATATTCTTGTTTCGTTCAGTATTATGCGTGTCATGCCTGCTAGTCAAATCCATCAACTAGGCGAAAATGCAACACCACAATTTGCTAAGATTGCCTTTGGCCAACTTGGTGGAAAAATTATGAATATCGGTGTCATTATTTCTATTCTTGGTTGTATGAACGGTAAAATCATGACATTCCCTCGAATTATGTGGGCAATGGGTAAGAACAAACAATTACCTTTCCATAAAGAAATATCTTATTTACATCCAAAATCACATTCACCTGTTATTGCAACATGTGTGGCTTTAAGTATTGCAGCGATTATGATTTTATTTTTTGATGCTGATCGCTTATCTGAAATTTGTATTTTTACAGTTTATTGCTTTTATGTTATGACTTTCGTCGGCCTCTTTATCTTACGCCGTCGGAATAAAGGAACAGATTTAAAACGTGTTTTCTCAGTTCCATTGTTCCCCATAACACCTATTGTTGCTATCTTAGGTGCAGCCTTCGTTTTAGTTAGCGAAGTTCAATCAGATATTGTAGGTGTTTTAATTTCATTTACAATTGTTGCACTTGGTATCCCGGTTTATTTATACGAAACACATAAAAATAAAGATCTATAATAAAAAATGTGTAATGACAGCTATTGTCATTACACATTTTTATTTTTAATTCATCATTTTCCGGGAAAAGGATTATTCACAAAAAGTTGTGTATAAAATTTAATTTCTTGCAAAGTCTGAGCAATTTTATTTTTTGTATAATCTGTTAACTTAGCATCGTTATTTAGTTGTCCATCTTCATTAAATGTTTGATCAACTATTCCCAATAATGTTGGCGTAGGCAACGTGATAAATCCTAATCGATTCAAAATAGGTACTAATTCAGCTGTTGCAAATTGTGCACCGCGCATGTTATCTGAGTAGCCCACAATCTTAACTGGTTTACGTTGCCCTTCAAAAGCCAAATAATCGATTGCATTTTTCAAAACGGCTGGAATAGCATGATTATATTCAGGCGTTAAGATAATAAAGCCATCTGCCGCAGCTACATCCGCTATCCATCGTGCTTCATTTTCAGGTAGTTGTCGATTTTCATTTTGCATAGGTGCCAATTTTTCGTGGAAGAAGGTTAACTGATAGTCACTTAATTTTAGAAATGAAAATTCAACATTATCCTGATTTTTTGCTACTCCTTCAATATACTTAATGACCCTTTTACCAATAGAATTCTCTCTTGAACTCCCTAGAATAACAGCAATTTTCACCATGACATCATCTTCTTTCTAATTTATTTTTCAATCAAACAAACCGTCATTTTATGCCGATTCTACTAACTAATAAAAATGGTTGCTAAAATCTATATAGATTTCAACAACCATTTTTATTTTATTGTCTACGCTAAGCGTCTTTCTAAGTATCTTGAAACCAATGATAGTGCATAACAAACGACGAAGTACATCACTGCTAAAGCGACGAACATTGGAATAACATAATTAGTATTTTGACCGTATACTAATTGTGCATGATACAGTAACTCTGGTAAAACAATGATAGTAGCCAATGACGTATCTTTAATTAATGAGATAAATTGACTAACCAATGGTGGAATCATTTTCTTTAAAGCTTGTGGTAAGACAATCACACGCAGACCTTGCCAATAAGTTAGACCATTTGCGCGAGCACCTTCCATTTGTCCGGGTTCAACAGCTTGAATACCACTTCGAATGATTTCAGCTAACATTGCTGATTCGAAAACGGTCATCGCTAACGTTGCTGACCAGAAAATTGATAACCGAATACCAACATTTGCTAAGCCAAAATAAACGAAAAATAAGATTAAAAGTAATGGTAAATTTCGAATTAAATCAATTATAAAACCAACTATAGCAGATAAACGTTTTACTTTAATATATCGTGTTAGGCCTAGAATAGCGCCAATTATAAAACTGAAAATAATTGAAATAACTGAAACTTCGATTGTTACTAATAATCCTTGTAGTAAGTAGCGAATATTTTCCCAACTATATGCTGCAATAAAATCTGACATATTTTTCTAGACCCCCTTTAACTTAATTTCTTTTCTAAATGTCTCATGTAATAACTTAATGGCATCGTGATAATTAAATATAACACCCCAACGATAATGTACGTGTTGATTGTATCAAATGTTGTTGATGCGATAATATCACCTTGGTACATTAAATCAAATCCAGCAACGAAGGCTAAAACTGAAGAGTTTTTTACCAAATTAATGAACTGATTACCCAAAGGTGGAATCACATATTTAAATGCCTGGGGTAAAATAATATGAAACATCGATTGCATGAATGTTAACCCGTTTGAGCGAGCACCTTCCATTTGTCCAGGATCAACAGCTCTAATCCCAGCACGAACTGTTTCTGCAATAAAGGCAGATGTGTAAATCGTTAGTCCGATTGTTCCAGCTGTAAATCCGTTGATATTCGTAACGTACATAGGTACCACAACGTAGAAAAACATTGCAACAACCAATAACGGAATATTTCTAAATATTTCAATATAGATACGTGCAATAATTTTTAAAATTCGATATGGCATTTCTTCCAAAATTGCAAAGAACGAACCTATAATTAAACTAAAAAATAATGCGAGTACACTTGAACACAATGTATAGCCAAGTCCTGTTAATAAGGCTTGCCAATGTTCTGTAAAAATCGTAATCATTGTTGACTCGCCTCCTTCACACTAAATCCTGGAATATCGCCAAACCATTTGTTTAATAATTTTTCATACGAGCCATCGGCACGCATTTCAGCTAAAGCCTTATTAACTTCATTCTTAAATTCACCTTGGCCTTTATCAATCGCAATTCCGTAAGGTTCATGCGTAAAAGTACCACCAACAACAGCAAAATCAGAATTCTCTTTAACCATCCCATATAAAATACCATTATCAGTTGTTAAAGCATCACCTTGACCAGATTTTAGTGCGGTTAATGCTTGCGCATAATCATCTAGTTCCAGCACTTCTGCTTTAGGTGCATACTTCTTCATGTTAATAACTGAAGTTGAACCCTTAACACCTAAAACAACCATACCGTCTTTATTCAAATCTTTTACGGATTTAATTGAGCTTGTTCTTTTAACTAAAATAGCTTGTCCGGCAGCAAAATAAGAGTTAGAAAAATCAACTTGTTTTTCACGATCTTTAGAAATGGACATCGTCGCAATAATTGCATCAATATTTCCATTTTTCAAAAGTGGAATTCTTGTTTTACTTGTTACCTGAACAAAATTAGCTTTACCATCTTTACCTAAGATTTTTTTTGTCACTGCCTTAGCAATATCAATATCAAATCCTTGGATTTCACCGGTTTTGATGTTCATTAAACCAAATAACTTCGTATCTGCTTTAACACCCCAGTTAATTGTTTTTGTTTCTTTAGCTGTTGTTGCAATGTTGGCTTTACTTTGCGCTCCACAGCCTGCAATAACTAATACCATAGCTATACTCATAAACAATAAGCTAATTTTTCTTAATTGTTTCATATTTTAATCCCCACTCTCACAGTCTTGAGCTCCTTAATGTTTAATAATTTTACTCAAGAATTTTTTTGCACGTTCTTCTTTTGGATTGTCGAAAAATTCTACTGTTGTATCATCCTCAAGAATTTGACCATCAGCCATGAAAATAACACGATCGGCTACTTCACGAGCAAAGCCCATTTCATGAGTTACAACAATCATTGTGATCCCATCATTTTTAGCGATATCTTTCATAACTTTTAAAACATCGTCAATTGTTTCAGGATCTAATGCAGAAGTTGGTTCATCAAATAATAGCGCCTTAGGTTTCATAGCTAGACTACGGGCAATGGCAATTCTTTGCGATTGTCCACCTGATAACATTCTAGGATATGATTGTGCTTTATCATCAAGTCCAACTGTTTTTAATAAATCCATTGCGATTTTTTTATTTTCAGCTTCATCCCGTTTTAAAACTAAACGTGGTGCAAGCATAATATTTTCTAAAACAGTTTTGTTTTCGTACAAGTTAAAATGTTGAAATACCATCCCAACATTTTTTCTGATTTTATCAATATTCGTTTTCTTATCTGCTAAATCAAAATTATCAACTAATAGTTGCCCCTCGTTAACTTGCTCTAAACCATTGATAGTTCTGATTAATGTACTTTTTCCAGAACCAGATGGCCCGATAATAACGACGACTTCGCCTGCTTCAACTTTTAAATTGATATTCTTCAATGCGTGAAATTTATCGTAATATTTCTCCACATTTTTAAATTCGATCATTGCCATACTCTCAATCCCCTTCTCTTAACTCTTTTATTCTTTTTTGTGATACTTTAATTATACTACCAAATGGATGTTTAATTGCAGTCTTTTTTAAATGTACCATATAATCACAAAAAAAGTGATAGCAATGTAGTTATTTGCTATCACTTTTTTACTAATTTTCTTTTTCTTTATAGGCAATTTGAACTTTAACGTGAAATTTATGTGATTCTTCAATAACTGATGATCGACCAGCAACCTTCTGATTACCACCATAAATAGTTGCTGTTGCTAAGTAAATATCATATTGTTCTTTAGCCGTTTCAATATCAGATAAACCAACATGGGTTAGGCGACCAATCAATTGTTTATCAATCTGATTCATTCCAGCGTAAACATTCATTTTTTCGTCTTCTATTTTTAATTCAAAAAATGGAAAAGCAACGGGCTGTGCTAACTCTGACACTGGTTTTCCTGTTTTCTGAATTTCTTTTATAATAGCATCATCTGACAATCCATCATAATCAAAATCTGAATACTTAACTTGCTTCATTTGATCAGCAATTTTTTGAATACTTACTTTTTCGTTTCTATTTGTCCTAAGTGTCGCTGGCATCAGCATTTTAGAATCAAATAGGCCATTCGTTTGAACATAACCTGGTTGCATTCGGCGACGTTTATCTCCTTCAATTTCTTCCTTAGGCGGTCCGCCCAACAATTTTTCAATTTTCGGTGAAGGATCAAATTTAGTTGTTTTATTTGTAAAATAATGAATAACATTTAAAACAATAAAATATAATAAAACAAAAAAAGCAAGAATAAACAAACTACCTCTAACATAATAACCATTTATGAAATATCGTGATGCGATATACAATAAATACCAATTACCAAGAAAGCCTAAAACAGTATAAATTCTATTTTTTAATTTTAAATTAACATTAATAAACCCTAAATAATGGTTTGCTAAATCTAGTAAACTAAACATTTATTTACCTCCTAATCCTTAGTCTGTATTTGTCGTTTCTGCACTGGCTTTGGCTTTGTCAGTCGTTACCGTTTTAGTATTCTTCACGCTACTACTTGTGCTTGTTGCCGAGCTAGCTTTATCCGCATTTGTATCAGTATCTGTACTTGTATCAGTTGTGTCATCGGTACTTGTTTCCGCGCTCTTATCATCCGTTGTATTATCGGCACTTGTACTTGCTGATTTGTTTGATGTTTCATCGGCAGCACTTGAACTACTAGACTCATCTTTTGAACTTTCTGATGAAGAGGACGAATCAGAAGAACTCGTCTCAGAAGATGAACTTACTTCTTTGGAACTCGAATTATCGTCTACTTTAGGTTTAGTTTCCGACGGTGATGAAGCTACTGAAGAAACTGTTGCTCCTTCGTTTGTATTCGTTGTTTTGTTAACAACAACGTTAGTTGCGCCCAATGCAAGTACGATAGAAACAATTGCAAAAGGTGTTATAAATGGTGGCGTTCTATATGCCATTAACTCTCACTCCAATTTTGTACTTTTTCCATTAAACCATTTGTTATTGAAGTTTATTCGAAGATAAACTTAATTTTTCGATAATTTTTTTTGGCATTCATCACAAATCCCATGTAATTCAAATTTATGTTCTTCTATTTTGTAACCTGGTAACTGTTTTACAAAATAATCTAGCGGACAGCTATCAAGTTCAACCACCTTACTACAAGAAGTACAAATAAAATGATGGTGATGTTTGTGACTAAAATCACATTGATATTTTACACAGGCTCGTTCACCATTCATCCGTTGCTCAACAAGACCCATTTCTTTAAATTCTTTGATATTTCGATAAATTGTATTATGACTCATCCCTGGATATTTATTTCTCATATAGTCATCCACAACTGTAACGTCAACATAAGCTTCCTCATACTGACTTAAATACGTTAATAAACTTTTTCTTTGTTTCGTAATTTTATATTTATTTTCTTTTAGTATATGCAATGCATCATCAATTAATTCAGTCAAAAGGCTTATCTCCATTTCTAAATAATAATGGTTACTCTTTAAGAAGAATACCATATCAACTAAAAAAAGCAATCACTCTTAACCTAATGATTGAATTAACTGATCAATCTGTTTCTTTGCGTCAACTAAATCGTCATTAATAATGACATGTGCTATACCTTCAAGATCTGCTGGAAGTTTCATGTCTCGTTTTGCTTCACCAGAATCTAAGCGTAAACTTCGATTTCGAATCGTATCTCCCCGTTTAATTAACCGATCTTGTAATATCTGATTATCCGATACAGACAAATATAAGACAACTGTTTCTTTTGGTAATTCTTTTGAATACGTGATGGCACCTGCCGTATCGAGTACAATTGTCGCATTTTTTGCCTCTGACCAAGCAGCATCTATCGCTTCTCTTGATGAACCATAGTAATGGCGATCATACTCAACATGTTCTAAATAATGAAAATTAAAAAAAGTTTCATCGGATTCAAAATAATAATCGCGACCATTTTTTTCATTAACTCTTGGTTGCCTAGTTGTGTGAGTAATCACCTTTTTGGCATCAAATTGCTTGGTTAGATAGTCTCTAATCGTCGTTTTACCTGTTCCCGGAGCACCCGTGATCACGAATATTCGTTTTTGCATTAAATCATCCCTTTATCGTTTTTAGACTTCTTCATATTATTTAAAAAATTTTTGGTTAATATAAAACAAATGACTTGCATTCATTTTATGTACGTACTATACTAAGCTTCTACTAAAGAAAGTAGAATGCGCTTTCATGGTAGTAAGATATAGAAATACGGAGGATACACACTTATGAAATTTGGAACATTTAGTAAAAACTGGTATACGATTTCTTTAGACACTGAAAAACAAATCTTTATTGCTAGTTCAAAAAATAATCCAGCCATTTCAGGTTCTGGGGTAACAATCGAAACAGCCGTTTCCAACTTATCAACAGAAATGAAATATGTTCAATCTGGACAATTTGTATAGAGGGTAAATGTGAGCTCACGCACATCAACCCTTTTTTATTTGGACTTTTTTACCGATTAAACCTTACCATCAATCGCTTAATGGGTACGTATAATAAACTAACAATGATAATTGTCGAGATTGAATTAACAACAGTTGCAGGTAAACTTAAAAACGCCTGAACAGCGGCGACATTAAAACTAACACCTTTAATCATTGCTTCACCAATCGAAACTAAATATGATGTTCCTATTTTACCAATTCCTGCCGTTGCAGCAATAATGATAATCCAATATTTACCATGATAATTTTTTAATCCTTTCGTAACAACCGTAATTAGTAATGCAATAACCACTACTTCTAGTACAGTAAAATATGACGTATCTGCATAACCATTCAAAATATCAAATAATCCCAGACCAATCGCTCCTGCAATTGTGCCATAACTAAACCCTAAAAAAATCACGGCCAATGCTGCTAGTGAATTACCGAAATGAATAAATGGTTTTCCCACCATAGCTGGGATTGGTATTCTAAAAACTGAGATACCTATATAAATAATTGCCGCAAATAATCCCGCTAAAATAATGCTTCTTAATCTTTCATTTCTCATTTTATTTTTCCATTCTATCGTTAATATCGGGTAAAATACTCATAAAATTAACCCCTAACCTTTGATCAAGTCCTTCATTATCAGAATTACTCATCGCTTTCCATGTTACTTCTACTGCAAATTCCAATGCTTCCCTTAGTGAATGACCATTCATTAACTCACCCACTACGCAGCTTGCTAGCAAGTCTCCTGTCCCAAAATAATGATTCTCACGTTGTTCTTTTAATACCCAACCTGATTCGCCTTCTTTTGTTAGAAAAACAACACCAATTTGATTTTTCTGGTTTGTAACTCCTGTAATTATAACCGCTTTTAAATTTAATTTCTTTAATAAACGTGTTAGTAACTTTTTAATTTCTGCCTCGCTAGGATTTTCCTGATAATTACAGTCTGCCAATAAGTAAGCCTCTGTTAAATTGGGTAAAATTAAATCTGCTTGCGTTAAACATAACATGCTTAATTCTTCTACATAGTCGTTTGTCAGTCCTGAATATAACGTGCCGTGATCAGCCATAACTGGATCAATAACGGTGAGTGCTTTATCATCAGATAACCTATCTAGTAGAATCCCCATCATTTTAATACTTTCTGCCGTCCCTAGATAGCCCAAATATGCGCCCGTAAATTGAACTGGAATAGTTGCCCAGTGTTCTTCAAAAGCTTTTATAAATGGTGAGATGTCTACCTTCATTGGTACTCCAAATCCACCTGTATGACTACTTAATAACATTGTTGGCAATATTGTCGTCCGTTGTTGATAACTAGCTAAAACAGGAACCGCAATCCCTAATGAAACACCACCAACACTAGATAAATCTTGTGCAATCAATAATTGTTTCATTATTCCACCTTCTTCATTTGAAGTTATTTAATTCATTATAAAATGAATACGCCAGAATAGCGATATTTAGTAACCATTTAAAAATAAAAAACTGTTGAAAAATTAGCACTAGGCTAGTTCCTCAACAGTTCAACTATTTCTTCAATTCAATTTTATTTTGTCGACCAATCGCATGTTTTAACATAAACGGTGCTACGATAGTTGAAATAATAATTACCATGATAACTGCCGAATAGTATTCCGTCGACAACAAGTGTGCGGTATACCCAATTTGGACAATAATCAAAGCCATTTCGCCACGAGAAATCATCCCCGCACCGATTACATATGCACTATTTAAATCAAATCCAAGTAACCTAGCACCTAATCCACCACCTAGTAATTTTGTGAGGACGGCCAAAATCGTTAAAATAACGATAAACCAAATATTTTTCATAAATCCATCAAATGACATGCTTAATCCAATACTCGTGAAAAACATTGGAATAAAGACTGCATAACCAATTGGTTCAATATTGGCATCAATTTCTTTTTTATACGGTGTTTGTGCCACTGCAATTCCTGCAAAAAAGGCACCAACAACAGCACTTAACCCCACTAAGTCAGCTAAGTAGGCCATACCTAGACAGATAACCAGTGACATAATCGTAATCGATGAGCCAACTAATAATCGTTCACTTAATCTCATCAAGAAAGGCGCCACCCACTTGAATAGGATTAAAATACCAATGAAGTAAACAAATTCTAATAAGAAGCCAATCCAAATGTTAGCTTGTGCGCTATCACCGGTACTTGTAATATTACCAAATACACTAACTAATACACTTAAAATAACAACAGCTAAGATATCATCCACAACGGCCGCACCTAGGATTGTTGCACCTTCTTTTGAATCTAATCGTTTTAATTCTTTCAAGACTTCGACGGAAATACTAACTGACGTTGCCGCAAAGATAACACCTAAAAATAAAGCCGATTCAAATCCAAAATTATAAATTCGACCAAAGTAATAGACAACTAAGATAGGGAAGACAACACCTAAAGTCGCAACTGATAAGGCCGGTTTTAAATACTTTTTAAGTAGATCTAAATCACTTTCTAATCCCGCCATAAACATTAAAATAATCACACCAATTTCTGCGAACATCGCAAATAAATGATCTGAATGGACCCAATTCAACATTGCTGGTCCAAGTAAAACACCAACTAATAATTGCCCGATAACACTAGGAACACCAATTCGTGTGCTGACATGACCCGCAATTGATGTTGCCACTAATACTAAACAAATCGTTCCTAAAAATGCCATTATTTCTCCTCTCACTTGTCACTATCTATATTAACCATAACATACATTAAAAATAAAAAGCAGCAAATTCCCTCTCGGAATTCACTGCTTATGATTCACTTAATTAAATTAAGCTTCTTCACTGTTAAAAATATATTTTGCTGCGAATGCTGCAATAGCACCACCAACTAATGGTGCAAGAATAAATACCCAAAGTTGTGAAAGTGCATCGCCACCGGCATAAAGTGCAGGTCCAATACTACGAGCAGGGTTAACTGAAACCCCTGTAAGTGGTAAACCAACAAAGATAAGTACTGTTAATGTTAAACCAATCACAAAGCCAGCAATATTACTGTTACCAAATTTTTCACTCGTAACCATCAAAATAATAAAGATGAATAAGAATGCGAATAAGGCTTCAACGAAAAATGCCATACCACCAGGAATTGTTGCATAACTATTTGAACCAAAACCATCAGCAACTTTTGATGTATCTGTCATTGATGAAATAATCATCTTAACCACGCTAGATGCTACAATCGCACCTAAGATTTGACTAACCCAGTAAGCAACCATATCAGTCAATGACATGCGCTTGTTGATGTACATTGCTAATGAAACAGCAGGATTGATGTGTGCACCTGAAACAGGTCCAATAGCATAAACCATCAATGTAATAGCTAAACCAAATGCAAGTGCAATAACAAGTGGGCTACCGTTACCTAACGTAACTGCCCCTGTACCAAATAATACCAAGAAAAATGTGCCGATAAATTCAGCAATATAATTTTTATAATTCAATTTTAAATCCCCCTATATTAGTATCTCTTAATTATACACATAACCATAAACTCATTTCAATTATTTTTTTATTTTTAATTTTTGAATTAAAACCCATGCTGTAATTGGAACCGCTAGAATAACACCTATAATAGAAAATAAAATCATTATTAATTCTGCAACAAAAATTTTATCATTTATAATATCTGCGAATGTAGCATGCGTCTGTACTAATAAAATAAATAGCGCTAAAAAGCCACCAAAGAAACCAAAAAATAGTGTATTAAACGTTGTTCCAATAATATGTTTACCAATACTAATACCAGCTGCGTATAACTTTTTTAAATCAATTGTTGGTGTTTGTTCAATAATCTCATTTAAGCCAGCCGAAATTGCAATCGCACCTTCAGCAATTGCGCCTAAAGTACTAAAAATAGCTGTTGAAATCGCTATTTGCATAAAATTAGCGCCTACTAATAACGAAAATGCTTCTATTTCTTCACTATCTTCTGCACCAAAACCTTGAACTGCAGCAAAATGTTCAACTGGAATAATCAAAAGAACGAGAATAACCAGAACAATTAACGAAGCATAAAAAGCAGTTTCAGTAACTTGCACATTATCATCACCAAGAAAAATCGTAATAGCTAAAATAATAATGCCATTAATTAGGGTCACTGCTACCGGCGGAAATCCTCCCGTAATTAAAATAATCGTAAAAAATAACATGATAAAATTAAAAAATAAGCTTAAAAATGAACGAACACCATTCATTCCTCCAACAATGACCATTAAGACAAATAAAATGGCACTTAACCAACCAATTGTAATCATAATGTGTCATCCCCTTTGATTAATCGACTTGCAAAAAAACTTGCGACAGGTATCGCAATGACAATCCCAATACCGCTGATTAATGTTTGGACAACTCCTAAAGCCATGGTCCATGAAAAAGTATAGCCAATTGTATTGGTCGTTCTAAAGTACAAAACGGCAAGTGGGAAAATGTCAGCAATAAAAATTAAGAATAAGACGTTAATTAATGGTCCCATAATCGATTGTCCAACCTCACGTCCAGATTTAAAAAGTTCTTTCGATGAAATAGTTGGTTGTTCTTTTTTTAATTGAAATAGTGTTGCAACGATATCTGTCGATTCATCCATGACAGCCCCTAGAGAACCTAGTAGTGTGGCAGCAAGGAATAGTTCCTTTGGCGCTTGCGTTGCATAAGATAGAGCTTCGTAATGCATCCCTTGATCATTTGTCAGTTTTAAAATAATGACACTAATGATTAACGATAAACTAGTTCCCGTCAAAGTTGCCAATAACGTGACCAGCATCTGTCGATTAAAGCCAATTACCAAACTCAAGGTCAGTACTGCAAATATTAGAGCAATACCTGCGAAAATCCAAAAGAAGTTCGTAATATTAACGAATATTTCAAATTTAATGGCTAAAAAGAAAATAATCATATTTAAGACGATACTTAATACAGCAATCATGCCACTAAACTGCATAAATCCTACCAGCATACTAACGGCAATCCAAATTAATATGGCCACGACGACATCTCGTTTGAACCCATCAATAATACCAGTTAATCCACTTTTATGAGGATTAATCGTTACAAATACTTGATCATTTTTCTGGTATTTTTGATCATTTGCGCGAGATGAAGAATATGTATTTGGTAGTCTTATTTTTTGCCCTTTATACTTACCATTCATCACAGTTCCAAATAATTTTTGTTTAGTCTGTGTATCTTTATTTTCAAATTCATCTGTTACTTTTTCAGTTTTTTCATCCTTAACCTGTGTTATTTTAACAATCGTATCTGAATACAGTGCTTGATCAAATTTAACACCTATTACGAGTATGCCACCGATAATAATCGTTAGAATTAAAATAATGTTCTTCTGAAGTAACTTTTTCATGGGTTCACACCTCATTTATTATTAATACACTTCCACCAGTTTAACATTTTACAACAAAAAAAGTCCGACCAAAGGCCAGACTTTAATCTATCTTATTTTAACTTTATAAAGCTTTGAAACAGCTAACTATTATCTACTTAATAGACATGTCACGATAAAATAATGTCGTTCCATATGGGTTAATGTGTAATCCGGATGCATCTGGGTTCAATAAGTAGGCCATTGCACCTTGGAAAACAGGTACTGTATAAGCATCTTCTTCGACCAATTGCTTTTCAGCATCAATCAAGCTATTCCAACGTTTCGTTGGATTTGTTGCAAATTCATTTTTAGACTGATCGATATCTTTTAAATATTGTGCATTTTTGTAATCGGTATTTAAATGATAAGCGCCACCATCATTAATAAAGTTAATTGGATCAGCATAATCTGGTGTCCATGTCCCATAAACGATATCAAATTGGTAAGCCGTTGTTGCTGCTAATCGCGATTTAATTGGAATATTACGTGCGTTAATTTTTAATCCAGGTAAGTTACTCTCTAACTGCGCTTGCAAGTATTCAATCACTTGTTTAGCTTCTGGCGTATCAGAACCCAATATTTCAATTGTTAAGTCCTTCTTACCGATCTCTTTAAGTCCTTTTTCCCATTCTGCTTTAGCTTCTTTTTTATTAAAAGCAAGCAAGTCTCCTGCTTCTTTACGGTAATCTTCCCCATTAATCGGATTTGACACAAATTTAGCTGGGACGATTCCATTTAATGCAGATGAACCATCATTAAGAATTTTGCTAGCTAATAATTTTTTATTAAATCCTAGCGCAATTGCTTTACGAATATGTTTATTACCAGTTGCCTCACGCTTAGTATTAAAACCTAAATAACCAATCATTGGTGTTTTACGTGTTGCGAACCCTTTTTCATTCTTATATTGTTTAACATAATCATTTGCTAACATTGAGAAATCAATCTTCCCTGTTTGATATAACTTGCCAGCAGTTGCACCATCTTTAACAACTTGAACGTCAACTTTAGCTAACTTAACTGATTTAGCGTTCCAATAACTGGTATTTTTAACATATGACCATTTGTTATTAGTTCCTTCCCAATCAGTTAATTTATAAGGACCATTCACAATCATATGTTGTGAATCCGTTGCATATTGACTACCTTGTTTTTTAACGTAAGCTTCATTTTGAGGTACAAATGGTGCACCCGTTAATACTTCTGGTAAATAGCTAATTGGTTGTGCCAGAGTAACTTCTAATGTTGTTTTATTCAGCGCTTTAACACCTAACTTATCAACGGCCATCTTGCCATTTCGGATAGCAAACCCATTTTTAATAATATCAATTCGTTGTGAATTAGGTGATGCTGTTTTAGGATTTGCTAGTTTTTGCCAAGCGTAAACAAAGTCATTTGCTGTAACAGGAGTCCCATTTGACCAGTTCTCAGCTCTTAATTTATAGGTGTAAACTGTTTTTGCTTTGTTAACCGTCACACTTTTTGCTGCAGCTAACACTGGTTTATTTTTTTGATTATACGTATACAATCCTTCATAAACGTTTTGTATTGCTTCAACACTAAATGTATCACTGTATTTAGTAGAATCTAAAGTGCCTAATTGATCAGTTACAGCCACTTTTAATATGTTATCGTCTTTCGTCGCTGTTTTTGAACAAGCAGCTAGCACCCCTATAAACATGATACTTAAAACTACCGCAATTTTCCTTCTCACTTTAGACACTCTCCTTTTTTAGTTACCTTAATGTGATTAACTTTACCTAGTTACTTATTTTTTGTCAATAAAGACGTATCATTTCAACCAACTTTACATTTAAGCTATACTTAACCCAGTGTCTTACTCAATTCTGAAAGGAAGTTTTTGACTTATGAAAAATAATCAATTTGCTAACTATACACCTACTTTTGAGACACAAATAAAAGAACTTAAAGCTATTAATTTGTATATAGCCTCCGAAACCAATCCTACACATTTATTTGAACAATTACTCAATAAAATTCTCATCGACTATCAAACAATCGGTGCGAAACAACAAAAAATGATGTCCTTATTAGCGACAGAATCCATTTCTGTTTATGAATTTTTTACTACAAAAAAGGAATTAACACCTGTTATCTTTTATAATGTTGCATTACAGTTACTAGAATTTGAAGTCGATGTCGATTTCAAAATTGATGACCCATTTACGGCAATGGCTAAAATTCAGTTACCTTCTATTGAAATTATTGAATCCGTTAATGATTTTTGGTCCGCATGGTATCTCTTACTGACAACACATACCAAAAATGGCCAAGTCTTCACAGATACACTAGCAAATAAAGGGTACTTTGTTTCATTTTATAAAGATGCGAAACCTTTATTTTTCAATGGAAAAGCGCAACCTGTTTTTGATACAACTAAACTGATTCGTGAAGTCGTCTACGTTGAAGCCCCATTAGATACTGACCAAGATGGTCAACGTGATTTATTAAAAACAGAAATTTTAAGACCACTAGTTACATCCGGACTAAAAGTACCTATTCTTTATACAGCAAGTCCTTACAATCAAGGCACAAATGATGATTCTGAATTAATGCGCAACGTTGATATCCCGCTTACCGAAAAACCAGTTACTGAATTAACTGAATCTGATATCACCTATAACTATCAGAAATCCAACTTACCCGAACCACGATCAATCCTCTCAGAATCAACAGAAACTGAGCAAACCTTTAGCCGTGAATCTTCGTATACATTCAACGATTACATGCTAGCTAGAGGATTTGCAATCGTCTATGCAGCTGGTATTGGTACTCGAGAATCAGATGGTATTCGTACTTGTGGGAGTGTTGAAGAAACGGTATCAACCGTCGCCATTATTGAATGGCTAACGGGACATCGGCAAGCATTCACAAATAAACTCGATAATCGATCAATTAAAGCCACTTGGAGTAATGGTAACGTTGCTATGACTGGTAAATCTTACCTTGGTACGCTTGCTACTGCAGCTGCAACAACTGGTGTATCCGGCTTAAAAACAATCATTTCTGAAGCCGCTATTTCAAGTTGGTATGATTATTATCGTGAAAATGGACTAGTCGTCGCGCCTGAAGCTTGCCAAGGTGAAGATGCAGATGTTTTAGCTGCGCTTTGTTTAAGTCGCCAAAAAGATGCCGCCGACTACGCTAATATTCAAGACTACTTTGACAAAGTTATGAATCGATTATCTATAGGACAAGACCGTGCATCTGGTAATTACAATAAATTTTGGGATGAACGTAATTATTTAAACCAAACTAAAAATATCAAAGCAAATATTGTTATGGTCCATGGTTTAAATGATTGGAACGTCAAACCTCGCCAAGTTGAACAACTTTGGCAAGCATTACGTCCTTTACCTATTGTTAAAAAATTATTCTTACACCAAGGTAAACATATCTATATCAATAACTTTCGCTCATTAGATTTCACTGATATGATGAATTTATGGTTATCAAATCAACTTTATAATATCGAAAATGGTGCTGAGACACTTATTCCCAATGTCACCATACAAGATAACCTAGAAGCTGAAACGTGGCACACTTATGATGATTGGGCAGACCCGGATTCTCCTACCCAATCCTATCATTTCCAACAAAATAAATTAACACAATCAGTCACATCAGATGCTCACCAATTTGCTACTTTCAAAGATAACTTACCAACTGACCTTTTTAACAACTACGTCAGAGATAATCATCTTTGGAATCAAGCTTTAGTTTCAACTAAAGAAACAGAAATGGCTAAAAATAGAATCCAATTAATCTCAGAACCATTAACAGAACCGCTGTTTATTTCCGGTTCTGCTCACATAAAATTGTCTGTTGCAGCACTACAAACAAAAGGGCTCATTAGTTGCATGCTTATCGATTATGGTGAAGAAAATAGACTCACCCCCGTGCCATCCATTCTCAAACGAAAATCTTTAGATATGGGATTTCATTGGCGTGAAGATGATTTGGTTGAATTTACTAAAAATCCCACAAAAACTCCTTGGAAAATGATTTCCAAAGGTCATATCAATTTACAAAATAGGACAAATCGTTATCAAAATGATTCTGTCCTTCCAGGAACTTTCAACACAGTAGATTTTGATTTACAACCAACTGCCTATCACATTAAGGAAGGTCATCAGATTGAATTAATCATTTACGCAACAGATTTTGGGATGACTTTACGAAATAACGATTCAGATAGTTATACTATTAACTTAGCTAATTCGCGTCTTAAAATTCCTTATCAATCTGTTAGTACAGTATCATTATTCTAAATAAAAAAGAAAATCATCAAAAAAATTATTGATGATTTTCTTTTTTTATTTATCAATATCTACGTATTAAGTAATGAGACAATTCGCACACAAAAATAACTTTAATAAATCCAACAATCAAAAATGGTAAAATACCTATTAAAAATGCTTGTTGCATCGAGGTTTGTTGGTAAACCATTAACCAGATTGCTCCTAAAACTAATTGCACACTAGCACCTAATAAATTCCCCATGTACAACTGCCAACGACCATTACCATACCATTTTAAAAACAGCCCCGTTAAGATAATATAGGCTAAAAAACCAAATAAATAACCACCTGTTGGTCCAATTAAAGAAAAAAGTCCCGAATGAAATCCAGCAAAAACTGGGATTCCTATTAATCCTAATAGGAGATAAATGCCCACCGCTTTTAATCCTTCTTGAACCGGTCTCAAACTCGATAATAATCCGATAAAAATGGTTTGTAACGTTAACGGGATTGGCCCCAATGGAATGGTTAACTGGGATAAAACACCCAAAACGGCTGCTAACTCTGCTGCTATAATTAATTGTTTTAACTGTTTATTTTGTCCCATTTGTTAAGCCTTCCACATTCACCTTTGTAATTTCACCAGCCATATAAGTCGTTATTTGCCCATTTTTATCTCTCAATACCAACTGTCCATCATCTTTAATTGTTTCAACTGTACCAATAATTTCTTGATGACCACTTTTTAAAGTAACTGTCTGTCCAATAACTAGTGACCGTTTACGATAATCATTCATGAAGTCACCATTTTGGTAATTCTGATAGATTTGGATAAATTGATTGGTAATTTCAGCAATCAACTCATTCCGTGTGACATTATTCGATTCATCAATTAATGAACCCACTTTATCTTGTAACTCTGGAGATAATTTTTTAAGGTCTGTTTTAAAATCTAGCCCAATCCCTATAACTAAGCTTGTCACTTGCTGCGTTTCAAAATCTGTGACAGCCTCCGTTAAAATCCCGCAGACTTTTTTATTTTGATAATAAATATCATTCACCCACTTTATTTGTGGTTGAATTTTCAATTTATTTTCTAAAGCATAACTAACCGCCATGGCAGTTGCTGTCGTTAGCTGACCAACATCTTTGATAGGTTGATCAATTCTCAATAAATAACTGATATAAATCCCAGTCTCTTCTGGTGATTCAAATGTTCGACCAAATCGACCATATCCTGCTGTTTGACTATTGGCCACTATTAACAGTGGACCCTGTATATCGGGCTGGCTTGAACGCTCTTTCGCCAATACATTGGTAGATGTCACTTCATCAAATAATTCAATTTGCATCATGTCAGTTGTTAAATAAGATTGAATTAGTTGTGCGTTCAACTGATTACCATCATTTAGACTATATCCTTTTTGTGGAATCGTCTTAATGTCAAAACCCTGCTCTTGTAAACTCTTAATAGCCATCCAAATAGCAGTTCTCGAAACGCCAAGTTTTTCAGCCAATAGTTCTCCCGAAATAATAGTATCTTGTTGTCCAGCTAATATTTTTAGAATACTGTCTTTAGTTTTCATTTTACACCGTTAACCTTTTAATTTTATTAGTTAACATAACTTTAAGCTAACTCACTAAAATATGCAACTAACACTCTTAAAAAAATACCATCCTCACTTTCATTCTGGTAAATAATCATAAAAGTGCTATGATTAATCTATTCTTAAGAAATTAGGTGGATTAATATGGCATACGGAACGAAAATTATTACGTTAGATAATGGTTATCATCTCTGGACTCATACTGAAGGACAAGGTGATATCCAACTACTTTGTCTACATGGTGGGCCTGGTGGTACACATGAATATTACGAAAATTTTGCTGAAAAATTAGCACCTCTTGGCGTTCAGGTTTCAATGTATGACCAACTCGGTTCATGGTATTCTGATCAACCAGATTTTACTAAACAAGAAAATGTTGATAAATTTCTTAATATTGATTACTTCATTGATGAAGTTGAAGAAGTCCGTATTAAATTAGGTTTAGATAACTTCTACCTAATTGGTCAATCATGGGGTGGTGCTCTTGTTCAAGAATACGCCTTAAAATATGGTGACCATTTAAAAGGTGCTATTATCTCAAGTATGACTGATGATATTAACGAATATTTAGCAAACGTTAATGCTATTCGTGCTAAAGAATTGGATGCTGATGCGCTTGCCTACATGCAAGAATGTGAAAAAAATAACGATCTTGATAATGACCGTTACCAAGGTTATGTCGATATTTTAAATGACGGCTATGTTGATCGTAAAAAGCCAGCCCAAATTTCTCATTTAGTAAGCACAATGGCTGAACCCGTTTATAATTACTTCCAAGGTAACAATGAATTCGTTGTGACTGGTAAATTAAAAGACTGGTCTACTCGTGACCGCATTAAAAATATTACTGTCCCAACATTAATCACATTTGGCGAACATGAAACAATGCCTTTAGCAACAGCTAAAAGAATGTCAGAAACAATTCCACATGCTCGTCTTGAAACAACTCCTGAGGGTGGTCATCATCATATGATCGATAACGCTCCTGTTTACTTTGATCATTTAAGTACCTTCTTATCAGATGTTGAAAACGACAATTTTAAAGATTAAATTAAAAAATACCACCATTGATAACTACTATCAACGGTGGTATTTTTTTATCTCTTAATCGTGTAACATCATTGCATTAATTGCAACAACAATTGTACTTAACGACATCACAACTGCACCCACTAATGGACTTAAAATAAAGCCAATTGGTGCTAAAACGCCGGCAGCCAATGGTAATGCAATAATATTATAACCTGCACCCCACCAAAGATTTTGAATCATTTTCAATCTTGTGTTTCGACTTAATTTCAAAAATTTTATGATATCCATCGGATTACTTTTAACTAATATAACGTCTGCAGAGTCGACAGCAACATCCGTACCTGAACCAATTGCCATCCCTATTGTTGCACTTGCTAAACTAGGCGCATCATTAATACCGTCACCAACCATGATAACGTTATGTCCTTCGCCCTCTAACTGACTAACAATTTTAGCCTTATCTTCAGGCATTAAGTTAGCACGAACATCTACAATACCTAGTTTTGCACCAACTTTATCAGCAGCTTGTTGATTATCACCAGTTAACATAATCACTTTGATATTCATTTTTTCTAATTTTTCGACTAAACCAAATGATTCTGGTTTAATTTGATCCCCTTGAGCAACATACCCAATCACTTTTTCATTTTGAATTAAATAACTAATTGAATCTCCTTCGTTGTCAGAAGCCATTTCATCCGTTAATAACTGTTGTTTATTAACATAAGCTTCAGAAACAATTTTGAATGCATCATCGTTAATATGTCCTTCTAATCCAACACCATTAATTTGTTGTGTTTCACTTGCAGTTGGAATCTCAATTTTTAAATCTTCTGCTTTTTGAATGATTCCTTTACCCAAAGGATGTGTCGATCCACGTTCTAACGACGCCATCAATCCGATAATTTCTGATTCAGAAAACTGATCAGTAAATGTTTTATATCCGGTTACCACGAAATGACCTTCAGTTAAAGTTCCTGTTTTATCAACAAGTAATGTGTCAATTGTGTGTGCAACTTCTAGCGCATTTCTATTTTTGATTAATAAGCCATTTTTAGCTGATAAAGAAGTACTTCTCGCAACAACTAATGGAATGGCTAAACCTAAAGCATGTGGACAAGCAATCACTAGAACAGTTACAAGAATTGATAATGCCTGACTAAATGTCCCTGTAATTAACCATACAATGAATGCTAAAATACCAACAGTCATGGCAGCATAAAATAAATATCCCGCAACTTTATCAGCTAACGTTTCCGTATCTGATTTTTCTGACTGCGCTTTTGTGACTAATTTAACAACTTGAGCTAAGTAACCTGTTTCACCAGTTCCCGTTACAGTCATTTGGATTTCTCCATTACCATTAACTGATCCACCAACGACTTCATCATCTACTACTTTTTCAACTTGTTTCGATTCACCAGTTATCATAGCTTCATCGACGCTTGTTTTACCAGAAATAATTGTTCCATCAGCTGGAATCGTTTCATTTCCTTTAACTAACAGAATATCTCCAACATGAACATTTGTTAAATCAACATCTTCAATTTTTTTATTTTCTCTAACGATATGTGCTTGTTTAGGTAAGAGTTGTGCTAATTTTTGAACAGCATCTCCTGCTGACATAACAGCGTTCATTTCAATCCAATGACCTAACAACATAATGACAATTAACGTTGCTAACTCCCAGAAGAAATCCATAACATGATGACTTGGATCTACAAGATTATTCATCACAACAGCATATAAGCTATACAAGTATGCCACACTAATACCCATTGCGATTAAGGTCATCATTGCTGGCTTTTTATCTGCAAGCTCCATCTTTGCACTATCTAAAAATGTTTTACCGCCATAGAAAAATAATCCAGTACCAATAAGTGCTACAACCCAATCAGATCCAGGGAAAGTAAACTGTAAGGGTAAGTTAATCCCCATCATAGGTGTCATTAAAACAATAGGAATTGCTAAAACTAAAGAAATCCAGAATTTCAATTTTAGATTTCCCATATGCATCATGTGCCCACCCATGTTCATTTGATCGTGGTCCATTCCTTCCATATCCATGTGATCCATACTCATGTGGTCCATATTTTTCATATCCTTATGATTCATATTCATGTGATCCATTTCTTTCATATCTTTGTGATCCATTTATACCGCCTCCATTAATTTATATTTTTAGTTTACACTTGTAAACTTAGATAGTCAAATAATTTATCTGTTACAAAAAAAATGTCAAAGAGATAAATATCCCTTTGACATTTTTATATAATCACATAAACATTTTAGTTAATTTACAATTCTATGCATCTTTACCAATTGTTTTACGACGGTTAACTTCTTTTTCAGCAAGTACATCGGAATCTTTAAATCCAAAGACCCAAGTACAACCAAATGCTACGATTATTGTAACAATTGATGCAATCCAAAAGTTAATTTCGTTACTCATTCCTCCACCAAACTTTAAAGGTGTAAAGAATGAAGGGAATCCGATTAATGAACCAGTAAATCCGTACATATTAACGTTTAATAGTCCGGCTACTAATCCACCAACTGCACCACCAATATTAGCTGCTAAGAAGACACGCCCATATTTTAAGGTAATCCCATAAATAGCTGGTTCTGTAATACCACTGAATGCTGCAATAACTGCACCACCAGATAATTCTTTAATGTTAGCCATTTTTGATTTAATCATAACTGCCATTACAGCAGCACCTTGAGCTACCATTGTAATTGAAACAATTGCATTTAAGTAGCTGTAGCCTTTTGAAGCAATATCGTTTGCGATTAAAGGAACAACTGCCCAATGTAAACCAAAGATAACTAAACATTGATATAATCCACCAATAACAAAACCTGCAATTGGGTAGTTTGCTGTTAAAATTGTGTTTAAAATAATAGAAATACCTGTACTAATTAACGTAATAATAGGTCCAACAATAATGATAATAGCGGCCGAAACGATCATAACTTCTAACAATGGTACAAAAATCATTCGTAAAACTTGTGGAATAACTTTTTTGAGTCCTTTTTCAACATAATGTGCTAACCATGCTCCAGCAATAATTGGGAAAATACTGTAAGTATAGTTAACCATATGAATTGGAATCCCAAATAAGTTAGTATTTAATGACATCCCCAAAAGTTGTCCAAACACTTTTGTTCCTGTTGCAATACCAAAAAGTGAAGGATATACCAAGACACCACCAACAATAGCCATAATAATTGGATCAGATTTTAACTTCTGTGCAGCTGTGAATCCAACAATAATAGGTAAGAAATAGAATGCTGAATCTCCCATGGCTGATAAGAAAATGTAAGTCTGTGATGTGGCTTCTGTCCAACGAAAATCGACAGCCATTTGAAGTAATCCTTTTAAAATACCACTAGCAGCCAATAATCCAATTACTGGCATCATAGAACCTGTGATAACACCAATCAAAGTATTAAATCCAGCATTCAATTTTCCACGGAATGTTGTTGGTTTTTCCTCAGCTGGTGCATCATCGGCAGCATCGACCTCGCCACCTGCGTATGATGTTCCTAATTGTGCAATAACTGCATCATAGACATCAGTAACAGCTGGTCCAATAACAACTTGATATTGTCCAACAGCATGACGAACATCAATTACACCTGTTAAATTTTTAATCACTTCATCGTCTGCTTTACTTTCATCAACTAAGTAAAATCGTAACCGCGTAATACAATGGATTAAACTCTTAATATTCTCTTTACCACCGACTTGTTTGATAATGTCTGTAGCTAATTGTGTGTAATCTTTTGCCATAACTATTCCTCCCCTTTTGCAGTACCAGATCCCACTTCCGTGCCACCTTCAAAAGGTTGTGGTTCCGATAATGTTAATTTGTCTAATTTATCTTGTGTATTTGTAATTACTACCATTAAAACATTGTCTAATTGTGCTTCAGAAACTTGTGTTAAATCCATAGTCCCAAGTAATTCACCACCATGAACACGAGCACCTTTTTTAATATTAATATCAAATGGTGCACCTTTTAAATCAACCGTATCAACACCCATGTGTAATAAAATTTCAAGTCCATTATCCATCGTGAATCCGATAGCATGTTTTGTTGATGCAACCAATGTTATAGTTCCAGATACTGGACTATAAATTTCCCCTGCGGTTGGTTTAAATCCGAAGCCATCACCCATTAATTTTTGAGCAAAAACAGAATCGCTCACATTTTCTAAATCAATTAACTCCCCAGTTGCTGGTGCGTAAAACTTATCATCATTTACCTTTTGTTTTCTTTTAAAAATCGACATTGTTCTCTCCCCCATTTTTTTTAATTTATTTAACTAGATTCGCTTACAGCGATTAAGCGTTTTCAAGTTATCCTTATAATAAACCTGTCTATACAGGATGTCAACGCTTTCTTTTCTTTTAAATTAACATTTATATATACTTGTATAGACTAGAATGTTTATGTTAAAATAACCTTATCATTGGAGGTGACTATTATGACGAACCAAAATAAACATTTAGGTATTTATCAAGATCTTGTCACTAAAATCACACATAATATTTACGCATCAGGAACATTCCTACCTAGTGAAATTCAATTGAGCCATTTATACGGTACTTCTCGCGAAACAATTCGAAAGGCTCTCCAAAATTTACTAACCAATGGCTATATTCAAAAAATTCGAGGCAAAGGATCGCTTGTTTTAGATATTCAACGATTCGCTTTTCCCGTCTCAGGTATTACTTCATATGAGGAACTGAATAAGTCTCTTCAAATGAATTCGGAAACACAAGTTAGACAGTTACTTGTCACAACTATTCCTATAGAGAGTTTTGCACCTAAGTCTGTTGTTGGCGATAAAGCGACATTTATTGAACGTCTACGACTTGTTAAAAATGAACCCAGTGTTATTGATCGTGACTACATACTTTCAGATATCGTACCTGAGATACCTTTAGCAGTTGCCCAAAATTCGCTTTATGATTATTTTGAAAATAAATTAGGCTTAGAAATCAGTTATGCTATTAAAAAAATTACAGTTGAACCAGCAGATACAACTATCCAAAAATTATTAAACATTCCAAAAACAGAATCTGTTGTTGTCATAAGAAGTGAAACCTATTTACAAGATAGTCGTTTATTTCAGATTACCGAAGCTATTCACCGCTCAGATCGTTTTAGTTTTGTTGATTTTGCACGACGGACGAAGAAAATATAACTAATAGGAGAATAACGATGACATTTGAAGATAAAATTATTTATCAAATTTACCCAAAATCATTTTATGATAGTAACAATGATGGCCTGGGCGATTTACAAGGGATTATCGCTAAAATACCTTATTTAAAACAACTCAATATTGATATGATTTGGTTTAATCCTTTTTTCATATCACCACAAAATGATAATGGCTATGATATCTCAGATTATTATCATATTGATCCTAAGTTTGGTACTATGGCTGATTTTGATGAACTTGTTACCAAGCTAAAATCTGTAGGCATCGATGTCATGATGGATATGGTTTTTAACCATACATCAACTGAACATGAATGGTTCCAAAAAGCGCTAAAAGGTGATCCAAAATATATGGCTTACTATTATATTCGTGGAGCAAAACCAGATAGCTCGCTTCCAACTAATTGGGATTCTAAATTTGGTGGTCCTGCATGGGAAGCTTTCGGAAATACGGGTAAGTACTACCTTCATCTCTACGACCCAACTCAAGCAGACTTAGATTGGCATAATCCAGCAGTTCGAAAAGAAATGGCCAAGATTGTTAATTTTTGGCGCAACAAAGGTGTTAAAGGTTTCCGATTCGACGTTATCAATGTCATCGGTAAAGATGTCAATTTACTTGATGCACCTTATGGTACTGATAGTAGACTTATGTATACAGATAAAAAAATAGTTCATCAATATCTACAAGAACTTAACGAATCTAGTTTTGGTCAAGACCCTGATGCTGTGACCGTTGGTGAAATGTCTTCTACTTCAATCGATAATTGTATTGAATACACGTTAGGCAAAAACAACGAGTTATCAATGGTCTTTACCTTCCACCATTTAAAAGTTGACTATACCCATGGAAATAAATGGACGACGATGCCTTTTGACTTTATGAGTTTAAAAAACATTCTAAATGATTGGCAATTAGGTATGACAGCTGGTCATGGTTGGAACGCTTTATTTTGGAATAATCATGATCAGCCTCGTGCTATTAATCGTTTTGGTGATCCCGTCCATTTTCGTGAAAAATCTGCCGAAATGCTAGCGACAACTATTCATTTATTACGTGGAACGCCTTTTATTTATATGGGAGAAGAAATTGGGATGAGCGATCCTCAATATCAGCATTTATCTGATTATAATGATATTGAAACCAAAAACATTTACCCAACATTATTAGCGAAAGGACTCAGTGAAACTGAAGCCTTAGACATTATTCAAGCAAAATCTCGTGATAATAGTCGTACTCCCATGCAATGGAATAACTCTGAGTATGCAGGGTTCTCAGCTGAAAAACCATGGTTGATGCCAATGAATCAGTCTATCGTCAACGTTCAAAATGAATTAGTACGCGGCGAAATATTTAATTACTATCAACAACTAATTAAATTACGTAAGACTCTGCCAATTGTCTCTGTTGGTGATTATCAACCTCTTTTAATGGACGATACTCAAGTTTTTGCTTACCAAAGAATACTAAAAAATCAACGTTTAATTGTTTTAAATAATTTCTATGGTACAACGACAACGATTACTTTACCTGCATTTACCGGGGAAATATCAACTGTCATCAATAATTATCCAACCGATATCAAATTAGAAACAGCTATGACGTTAGCTCCATATCAGTCAGTTGCCTTTTTGATTGACTAACTAAAATAAAGCAGCCTTGCAATTTTAAATTGTAAGGCTGCTTTATTTAGAACTTATTAAGATTAATCAAAGTAGATTTTAAAAGGACTAACTGGAATATGGTTTTCGTTCCATAAGCCGGCAGAAGTTACATTTGCATATGCATACTGTAAGCCAATTGATTCTTCTTCTAATCGAATCTTGATATCATTTGTACCTAAATCAATCACTGCAGGTTTTAAAACATCCCCTGGCATGATCCATTTTAAATCAATATCATTTGTTGTTTCAAGTTGTTCACAATTTGAAAAGTTAAGACGCATTTGTTTTACATCAGCTGAAATTTCAGATAATTGTGGACTTGTTTGCATTTCATCGAATTTACCAAAATTAGAATATAATTCGATTACACGATAACCTAATTGTCTTTTACTACTTGGATGAATCTCGTTAGCTGAATCTTCATCCATAGCTGTAACTAAGTAAACCCGATTTTCTGTTGCTGCAAACTTTTGTTGTGCATCGCGAATTTCAGCCCATGAATTAGCTATCTTATGATTATATTGTGGTAACTGAATAATATAAGTTGGTAATTTATTTTGTTTAAGCGTTTTGCGCCATTCACGGATTAATTTTTTCAAAAGTAACCCATAATGTTTTGTATCTATTCCTGCATCTCGTTCACCTTGATACCAAGTTAACAATTTAAATCGGTAAGGACCCACTTGTGATAACATCGTATCGTATAAATTATCGGATTCTTCTAAACTTGGAATTTTAGTATCAACATAAGCTGCTTTTAAAGTCTCGTTATTTATTAGTGTACTTTCTGATACCCAACTTGCAGCTGAAGTCCCATTTTTAGCACATAATACAAGGCCAATTGGTGTGTATTCATCATATTGACGAACCTTCTTAGCCATATAATAGCCTAATGCTGTAACGTTACCAATATTTTCTTCATCAACAATTTGCCATGGATTTTCTTCTGTTGATTGCTTTTCAGGTATATTGATAAAACGTAAATTCATCATTGGCATTGTTTTATTATGATCAAATTCATCATCTTTAGCCATTTTGAAGTTAGCATTTGATTGTCCAGCAATCAAGAATACATCTCCAAATTGTACGTCGCGTAAAATTATTTTATCTGTTCCTGATTTAACTAGAACGGTCACAATTGTAGGTGCTAAAAATGAGATACTTTCAATTAAAAAGTATCCTGTATCATCAGCAATTCCTGTTTCAATTGTATCTTCGCTACCGCCCATTGAAATCGTTACAGTTACTTCTTGATTGGGTTCTGCATAACCAAAAAAACGTGTTGTCTGATCTTGTTGCATAACCATATGATTAGTAAATAGTGGTGCTAATCGCAATGTTGTTGCCACTGTTAAACCCTTCTTTCTAGTCGCTGTCCATTAAGTATCCTTTACAATTATAACATAAGATAAGCCTCTATCGACTTTTTATCAAATGGATTAGTCAGCTACTTTGACTATTATTTAGTTGTTTGTCCTAGCTATTTTGAATAATAGTTGCTAGAATAAAGACAGTCAAAACAGTGTAAAATCGCCGGGTTTTACAAAAATAATAGTTATCACATCCAAGAGGCCATTTTTTAATGAAGGATGTTGGTACCTATTTTTTATTGTCCATTATTATAAGATTATAAAAAATAGGTACCGATAAGGAGCTCAAAATGAATAATCAAACGGTTTCTATCCGTCGTGAACTTTCAGGTTACGTCACACGGAACGTTTTAAGTACTTTAGGTTTATCTGTGTATCTTCTGGCAGATACATATTTCATTGCTAATGCGGTTGGAACAACTGGTTTAGCGGCTTTAAATATTGTATTACCCCTCTTTAATTTATTAAATGGCGTCGGGTTGTTACTCGGAATTGGTGGTGCAACTTTATTTTCTATTTTAAAGATTAAGGATCAAAAAGCGAGTCAAAAAATTTTCACACAGGTTTTAATTGTTGGGATTATTTTCGGCCTAGCTTTCTCAGTCTTAGGCTTTTTATTCATGAAACCTTTACTCTATTTTTTAGGTGCAAACGCAGGAACTTACAAATTAGCTGCTGAATACCTAACTTATATTTTGCTAGCTGCACCATTCTTTGCTTGTAATTATCTCGTTTTAAGTTTCATTCGAAACGATAATAATCCACATTTATCGATGGTTGCCATGTTAGTATCTAGTTTATTCAATATCATTTTTGATTATATTTTTATGTACCCATTACATCTTGGTATGGGTGGTGCTGCAATGGCAACTGCTGTTTCTCCAATTGTTGCTTTAGCTATATTAACCTTCCATCGTAAAAAGGAAGGACGTCTTTTAACGCTCCAACGAACGTCTATTCACTTTAAGACAATAAAAAAAGTTGTTCAATTCGGGTTCCCTGTCTTTCTAACTGAAATGAGTACAGGTGTCAGCATTTTTGCTTTCAACCTTGTCATTTTAAGTTTAGCGGGAAATACAGCTGTCGCAGCCTATGGAATTATCGCAAACATCGTCTTAGTCGCTTTATCACTTTTTAATGGTGTTGCCCAAGGAATTCAGCCTTTACTCAGTCGAGAATTTGGAATTCGGAATTGGCCAGAAGTTAAGCAAATATTACGTTTTGGGTTAATTGTTAGTTTTATTATTGGCACAATTTTATACCTTACATTGACCTTTGAAAAAGATCCTATTATTGCATTATTCAATAATAGTAACAACCAAGAGTTAATCCATTATGCTGAAATAGGCATTCCAATCTACTTCTTAAGCTTATTTGGATCATCCCTTAATGTTGTGTTTAGCATGTTTTTCTCAGCGATTGGCGAACCCAAACATGCACTTATTCTAGCTATCTTGCGCGGTTATGTCTTACTACTAGGCTTATTATTTATTTTTGCCCACTTCTTCAACTTAACTGGTGTTTGGGTTGCTTTACCCGTCACAGAATTAATCATTGTCGTCATCAGTACTGTATTCCTATTCAGTTTCTTTAATAAACAAATTAAAAAACAATAAAAAGAAGGTTTCTTATTTTATGAAAGTTAAACGTTTTGAAGCAATCACAATTCCCGTAACTGATGTCCAAAGAAGTTTACGTTTTTATCATGAAGTTTTTGATATGACTATGATTGAAAATAGTGAGTTACCTACTGTTCATTTTGGCCATCAAAAAATTATTTTTGAGCCATCAACTAATGTTATTCCAATGACACTTAGTTTCGTCGTTAGTGATTCAATGACCGCTATGGAAAATCACTTGAAAAATTATTTTGTGACTATTATCTCTGGCCCGATTGAAAAGCAAGATGTTAAAAATGCACAATCGATTACAATTTCAGATCCAGATCAGCATATAATCGAATTAATTAGTTATCAGAAATAGATTTACTAAGCTAACATCTAAGCGATGTTAGCTTTTTTACTACTATTAGGTTTTTAAATCTATATGCTTAGATTCTCTAAAATACTTTTCTTTATTCCCACAGCTAAACATGGTAATCTGAAAATGAGTTATATCAGAAAGGCGGTCCTACTATGCAACCTATTATTGATTTACAAGATATTTCACTAGAACTTAGTAACCAATCAATCTTGAACCACATCTCTTTTCAAGTAAACCCTGGAGACTTTTTAACAATCACCGGTCCATCTGGAAGCGGTAAAAGTACCGTTTTGAAATTAATCGCTGGTTTAATTTCAAGAACATCTGGTGATATTAAGTTCAATGAAAAATCAATTGACAGTTATGACCCAATCGAATATCGTCGGATTGTTTCTTATTGCTTCCAAACCCCCGTTTTATTCGGCGAAACCGTTAAAGACAATCTGGAGTTTCCTTATATCGTTCGTAAGCAAGACTTCGATGAATCTCGTGCCATTTCTGAATTAGAATCCGTAGGCTTACCCAGCAGTTATCTTCAGAAATCAATAAATGAACTATCTGGTGGCGAGAAGCAACGTGTTGCCTTAATTCGTAATTTAATCTTTTTACCCAAAATCTTACTGCTTGATGAAATCACAAGTGCTTTAGATTCAGAAAGTAAAAACATTATACACGCATTAATTAATCGTTTAAATGACTCAAATAAAATCACTATTATCGCTGTTACTCATGATGATAATGAAATAAAACTGGCTGATCAATTAATTAATATCGAGGCCGGAAAAATAACGGAGGTTAGACATGCATAATTTAGCCGTTAATAATCTTTCTCTCGTTTTCGCTTTTTCATTAGTACTTGTCTCACTAGGAATTGTATATAAAGAAAAATTAGGCCTAGCAAAAGATATTATTTATAGTGTCATTCGTGCAATTATCCAATTAGTCATCGTCGGATACATTTTAAAGTACGTCTTTAATATTAATAATATTATTCTAACTTTAGTTATGATGTTCATTGTTTTCTTTAACGCTGCGTATAGTGCACATAAAAAAAGCGCAGGAATTCCACATAGTTTTCGTATTTCGTTCATTGCCATTTTTTGTAGTACGTCCGTTACACTTGGCCTTTTACTACTAGCTGGAACGCTTAAATTTATTCCTTCACAAATTATTCCAATTACTGGTATGATTGCTAGTAATTCAATGGTTGCGATTGGTCTTTGTTACCGTAACCTTAACAGTAATTTCCGTGATCAACGCCAACAGATTTTAGAAAAACTAGCACTCGGTGCAGATCTCAAACAAGCAGCATACCCTATTATCCGTGAAAGTATCAAAACAGGGATGTCGCCTACTATTGATTCAGCTAAAACGGTTGGTATCGTTAGTTTACCTGGAATGATGTCTGGGTTAATCTTCGCCGGTGTTGATCCTGTCTTTGCGATTAAATACCAAATCATGGTCACTTTCATGTTACTTTCAGCAACAAGTATCTCATCAATTAGTGTTTGTTATCTTTCATATAAACAATTTTTTAATGATAAGAAGCAACTACGATAAATTAAATATCAATCAACTAAAATAGCCATATGTATAAGTTTTCCTTATACATATGGCTATTTCTTACTCTATAACTTGAAACTCACGGTCCTTCAATACATATTGCGTATCACACATTTTAGCAACATCTGGTTCATGCGTTACAATGATGACACATTTATCTTGTGATTTAGCTAAATCTTGAAGTAATTCAATAATTTCTTTCGTATTAACTTCATCCAAATTACCGGTCGGTTCATCAGCTACGACTAATCGTGCGTCACAACACATCGTTCTGACAACAGCGACTCGCTGTTGTTGCCCACCAGAAAGATGTTGAACGTTCTTCTTAGCCATATCCTCATCAATACCAACTTTTTTCAACATATCAAAGGCATATTGTTTATCACCAGCATGTGTTGCTCCGGTAATGTCCATCGCAGTCATTAAGTTTTCCAACGCTGACATATAAGTAAATAAATTATAGGATTGGAAGATAATCGAGACATCTTTATTTCGATAATGAGTTAATCCGATTTTATTGATTGCCTCACCTTCATATATAATTTCTCCAGATTTTGGTTTATCTAAACCAGCAATTAGTGAGAGAAATGTTGTTTTTCCTGAGCCACTACTACCGACAATTGCATATGATTTACTTCTTTCAAAAGTTAAATTAACCTTTTCAAATAAGGGGTTATCCTTATTTTCATACCAATACGCGACATCTTTAATTTCAATCATTTAATCACTCCTTTCTATTATTTATGAAATCAGAATTTTCTTGGGTTCAAGTCGTAAAATACCTAACGATGCTAACATAATCGAGATAAAGATAATTGCCAGACCCATACCACCTAATTCTGCCAAATCTTTGATACTTACAGTTGTGCTTAGATTCTTTAATTTCTCAGATTTAGTTGTCGCTGACTGCCCTGGTATACCACTTGGATCTGTTCCACCAAATTGTCCACCTTTAGTACCACTTGGCGCACCGCCTCCACCTTGCATATCATTTGAAGTTGTAGCTGTTGTAGATGTCGTTGTTTGTTGGCTTATCAATTGATCACCTACTGCATTACCAACGAATTTCCCACCAATTCCGGCAACAACTAATGACACGAGTAGAACCATAAACATTTCAACAAAGAATTGTGCAATAACTTTCCAACGTTTTTCACCTAATGATAGGAGGACACCAATTTCATAGCGACGTTCTCTAATCATTAAAATAACAATTAAGGCAAGAATGATAGTTCCTGCAACTGCGACTAATAGAACAATTTTTTGGGCAAAACTCTTAACATTATTCAATGGTGTCAGCATTGATTGATAAGTACTATCGTTTGTTGACATTGAAAATTTAGATGTGTTAATTAATTTCTTAGCTGCTTTTGTGAAAGTTTCTGACTTGGCTGGATCACTTAATGTATACACAACTGAATCGGCCGTATCTTTATACTTACTACCTTTTAAAGTATTCGCAAATGTGTAAGCTGTATAAATAGTATTTGATGGATCAGTAGCTCCTGGCCCACCCATACTTGTAGAACTAGTTGAACTAGCTTTATAAATACCGACAACTTCAACTTTATACTTCGTACCACCAGTTGATTTCATTGTAATTGTATTGCCCACAGAAATATGGTTAGTAGAAGCAAGTTCTGATTCAATCACAACGTTTTTAGTATTTAAATCACTCGAATTTAAACCACGACCTTTTGTAATTTTGGCACCACTAGTATTTAGTGCACTAGCCGTTGAACTTACACCGGAAATAGAAATATCACCCGTTGTTGCAGAAGTTGCCATTTTCTTGCCGCCCATCCCACCACTTTGACTTGAGGTCGATGTTGTTTTAATGGCATCAAATGAAGAAGCATTAGCTGTAGTTGAAGTGGTGATACTGTAACTCTTCACATTGCTTAATGCACCAACTTTTTTAGCTGTTGCGACTGTTACCCCAGCTAAGTTTAATGATGGTTTAGTGGTTTTTGAGCTTGAAGTTTTCATCTCGCTAAAAGCTTTATCTCGATTAGCTGATAATGTCACCGTTGCACCCGCACTCTTCTTCGCATCATTTGCCGCAGTTGTTGCTGCATTTTGAATAATTAATCCTGCTAAAACGAATAACATAATAGCTGACATAACTAATACAAGTAAAAAAGATCGTCCTTTTTTTGCTTTAAGATTTAATAAAGCACGTTTAAAAAAATTCATATTTATTACCTCCATATTCTCTTAAATTATTTGATAAGAATAAGCATAGCTAATAATTATGAATTATTTTTGAATATTATCAGAACATTTTCGTTTGTTATACAAAAAAAAGTTTTATTATGAATAATAATTCATAATAAAACCGTTTTCTTTATTTAATCTATTAGACTTTTCCAATCTCTCGACCAGATTAATCCTAAACATTTTTCACCTGTGTGAACACCGACAAGTGGTCCAATATAACCCGATTCAAATTTCATTTTAGGAAAACTAGTTCTCAAGTCTTGTCCCCATTCAGCTTGAAGTTCCGGATTATTCGCATCAATTAAATTAATTTGAACTGGATAATCAAGTGAACGTGTTGCTTCTGAGAATTGAGCTTTAATTTCAGAATAGGCATTTTTCATTTTGCGTTCTTTACCAATAGCAACGATTTTACCTTCTTTATCAAAAGTTAAAATCGGTTTAATTTTCAATATGTTTCCAACAAAACCTGAATGATTTGATAAACGACCGGTCCTCATTAAATGATTTAAATCATCAACAACAAAAAGAACCCGTGTTGTTTCTCTTAATTCGGCTAACTTTTCAAGTATTTCCATAACGTTTTTATCTTTATTAGCTAATGTGGCAGCCAATTGAACCATGTTACCCATCCCCGCGCAATCAATTTTCGAATCAAAAACATGCACATTGATGGCCGAAACAGATGATGCGAAAGCTTCAAGATTACCAACTAATCCACTAATACCTGATGATAAATGGATACAAATAACATCTGTATAGCCTTCAGCAGCAAGTGCCTTAAATTTTTCTTCCATTTCACCCATCGATACCTGGGAAGTTGTTGGTAAAACATCTTCTGTTTTTAATAATTGATAAAATTGAGTTGCCGTTAAATCGGCATTTTCATGATAGACATGATTTCCAAATAATACTGGGTTATTTACTACTTTAATATCTAATTGTTCAACAATCTCATCTGTAAGATAAGCTGAACTATCCGTTAATACAGCAATTTTCATTATTTCACATCCCTATTTTTACTATCCTATCACACATTATGCTCGAATACTTTAATTTAACTAACCATTTGGCGACCAATAACTAATCCTAACAGTGTCATCAAGCCACCAACAATATAACTAGCTAATAAATAAATCATGAATAACGATATTTTTTGGCTTTTAATTAATTTAACCAATTCAAAGTTATACGTTGAAAAGGTTGTAAAACCACCCATTGTTCCAGTACCAAGTAAGACTAACATCGGACTAGATAAATTAATTCCTGTTAAAAGACCTAAAATAAAACTACCTATCAGATTAATTAATAACGTTCCAACTGGAAATTGATCAGTTAGATATCGATTACTTAAATTTGTTATCCCATATCTTAACATAGCACCGATTGCAGCGCCAATCCCAACTAATAGTGTCATCATGAACGTTCACTCTCCATTCGCCAATCTCCAATCCGATTGCCTAATGAATAACCAAGTAATGTCATGGAAAGTCCACCTATAATCGTTACTAACACATAGATGAGTGCATAGCCCCATTGTTGCGTCTCTATTAACTTTACAGCTTCCAAACTATATGTTGAAAACGTTGTAAAAGCACCTATAAAACCTGTTTTTATCCCCAAAGTTAACCAATCTGGGACTTTTTCGGTTGTTTCAATATACTGAACTAAGAACGCCAAAATAAAGCACCCTACGACATTAATCATTAATGTCCCCAGTGGGAATCCATTTGGTTGAATAATCGTTAAACCAAGTAAGTACCGACTTATTCCACCAAAAAAAGCAAACAATGCAACAATTATATAATTCATTTTATGACCTTCTTATCAATTTTACATTTACTACTTCATTTTACCGAATTATCTAGTTAATACCAAATTAAAATGGACCACTAGAAATTATCTAGTGATCCATTTAGGCTAATCTTGGCTTAGTTTAAATTGACTCCATGGTTTCAAAAAATCGAGTAAGAATAATTCATCATCTATAATATGCCCAACAATATTTACACGACCATCATTTTTCATTTCTTTTAAAGCAATTTGTGTTTCACCTTTATATTGTCCATAACCTTCATTATCAATTAAGACGTCACCACGCTTAATTAATTTTGTATTATGTGCAGGAAATTCTTTATCTTTATACACAACCCGTGTCATTGTCGAACGTAAAAGATACGCTGAACGATCTCCGCGGTAACTATGAATATTATCAAATAATACTACTTTTTCAACCTCAGTAATATCATCTGCCGTTTCAATTTTAATCGTCGGATAATTGGCGTTGAATGCTTCTGATGCTGCTTTTAATTCATTTTCTGAAGCGTACGCGTTTGCGATAATCACATCATCAATTAAATCTGTCATCACCATATGTTTAACTTGTGTGGCAATATCTAAATGTCGATGATCCTCTAATGTACATAGTCCATCAGCAGTTGGCCAAGGTCCAAAAGTAGCTGACTTAGCATTAACAAAAGCTGCCGTATTTAAATTGTATTTTTTAAATTTCTCACTGCAAGCTACAAAAAAGTTATACTCTAATCCTGTGTATTCATGTGGATAAAAATTATGTGAACCTAATAAGTTCTCTCTTTTTGGTGAATAACTCATAATGTTATCCACATAGTTAGTCCCAGAACTCATATTTATTTCTATTTTTAAGTCATATGGATTGCGTGTCATTGCTGCTTCTTCTGCACCTGTAAATCCTAAATCTAATCGAACACCATATGCACCCATATCGTCAAAGAATTTTAAATCTTGATAACTAATATTTAGTTGTTCAAATAAATCAGGATTGATATCAACCATTACTTCCATACCAAGTTTATTTGCGTAAGCAACTGTCTTTTTAAATTCTGATAATACCTTATCTTTACCATCTGTCACTTGGAGTAAACTCGTAAAGACTCTTTTATACCCGTATTTACATGCCAAATCTAAATATGCTGTATCATCATTATAATTTGATCGTTCTGGATAAATTGAAATACCTAATTTTCCCATTATTATTCCTCCTAAATATTATTAAGGTCTATACCAATATTATAAAGGACATATAATGTAATTGAAAGCGCATTCCAAAAAAACTTTTGATTATTTTTAAATTTTTTCTTAATGTTAAGGTTATTTTAAGGTTCATGTTGTATATTGAACTTATCCCAAAACAACATAAATAACTAACCTTTATACTTTTTCATTTCTCCTCCAAAGTAATGAGAGAGAGAGCTAATTTATTAGCTCTACAACTTACTCCCTAGAGACTGCCTTCCCAGCAGTCTCTTTTTTGTTTCTAAATATTAAGAATCGTGCTAATATTTTAATCACGAAGGAGGTCTTAAGGATGCAAACCATTTATACGCTAATAACATTGATTTTTCTTAGTGTTATACCACTTCTTGTAGCTGCTTTTTTACTAACAGCTGTGAACAGTAATACAAAAAAACAATTATCATTAAATCAACAATTATACTTGGGTTCATTGGGTATTATTATCCATGAAGCAAGTCATGCTATAATGGCTTTTTTATTTGGATTTCACGCCATTGAAGTTAAATTAATTAAACGTCCACATCCCGAAATTGGTGATAACTCACTTGGATTCGTTCGTTATAGCTCACCTAAAAATATGCGTGGTAAAATTGGACAAGCAATGGCCGGTATTGCGCCCATCATTGGCTGTTCAATCGTAATTATTGGCCTTTTTATTCTACTGCTACCTCACTCTTTTAATCTACTATCAACAATGCTAGTTAACCAAGCATTTAATACTCAATCGTTATTTAACCTATTCACCTCGTTATTTCAATCTTGGTCATTAAGACTTATCCTGTGGTTGTTAATCACAACATCTATTACAATTGGTGGTTTTGATTTAAGCTCAGCAGATAGAAAAGGATTTGGTCTTGGATTCAGTTTATTAGCACTTTTAATCATTATCTTTTATTATTTCTTAACTCTATTTAATCACCAGACTTTAATGATGACTCTACTATCAAAATTTGCCTTATCTATTGGTCTAATTACTATTTTGATGCTGTTTTTATTACTTATTACAAATTGGCTGGTTAAAATCATCAAAAATAAATAAGACTATCTCATATTGAAATGGTCTTATTTATTAGTTGTATCGACTTATTTATTTCCACCACAATTTAACTAATGCTTGTGTACCGTCATTACCTAATCCATCTTCATCAACTAATTTTTCATATAGTACTTTAGCTTCTTTTGTTGCGGGTAGATTAATATTCATTTTTTCTGCTTCGTCTAATGCAATACGCAAATCTTTAAGAAAATGTTTTGCAAAGAATCCTGGTGTATAGTCATCACTTAAAACTCGGGGCGCATAATTGTCTAAACTCCAATTTGCTGCACTTCCCCCGCCAACTGTTTTAATGACACTTTCCAAGTCTAAGTTTGCTGCCTTAGCGTAAACTAACAGCTCAGTCATTCCGGTCATTGTTCCAGCAATCATAATTTGATTAGCCATTTTTACATGTTGGCCTGATCCATAACCACCAAACAAGGCAATTGTTGTTCCCATCTTTTCAAAAATAGGTTTCACTTGTTCATATACATCACTGTGTCCACCAACCATAATTGTTAGCTTCGCATTCTTTGCACCAATATCACCACCAGAAACAGGTGCATCTAACGCAAACAACTCATGAGTTTCCGCGTAATCACCAATTTTTTTCGCTAGTGTTGGTGTACTTGTTGTCATATCAACTACAATTGCGCCTTTTTTAGCACCAGCAAAAATACCATTTTCTTCAAAATATATTGCTTCTACATCTGCAGGAAAACCAACCATCGAGAAGATAATATCACTTTTAGCCGCAACCAATTGTGGCGAATCAGCCCATATTGCCCCTTGGCTAACTAAGTCATCTGTCTTTGATTTGGTTCGATTAAACACGGTTACTTCATAGTTCGCTTTCAATAAATAACTAACAATTGCTGAGCCCATAACGCCCGTTCCAATAAACCCAATTTTTTTCATAATAATCTCCTTTTATAATTTTCTTTAGTATGCACCTTTAAGGTTACGACTGCCATTAATAATAGTTAAGCCTAAAATAAAATCCCACTACAAAATTTGTAGTGGGATTTTATTTATACTGCTTTATTTTGAGCAACTTTTTCACTTAAATACTTTGAAAATTTACTCTTATCATGATAACCAACAACTTTTTCAATTGCTTTGCCATCTTTAAATAATAGAAAACTCGGAATACTCATGACATCATATTCCAATGCTGTTTCTTTATTTTCATCAATATTCAACTTTACAAATTGCATATCATCTTTGAATTCTTGTTCTAATTCATCAATAACAGGTTCCATCATACGACATGGACCACACCAAGGAGCCCATAAATCAACAATTGTTAATCCGGAATCTGTATGTTCCGCGAGCGTTTTATCTGTTACTTTTGTGACCATTTTATCGCCTTCGTTTCGTTATTTTTTATTCTGAATATTATACATATGAATTAAAGTCGTTAATATAATAGCCCCAAAAACAATTCCAGCAAAAAGTACTGCTGAAACTTCGATACCAATTTGAGGGATAGAAAGGAATAACTTCACCGCAATTAATGCGATTAGCAAGTAAGCCATTGATTCTAACTCCGGAACAACCTTCATCAACTTCATAATCAATGTCGCAATCCCACGCATGGCTAAAATTCCAAACATCCCACCGATTAAAACAATGACTGGATTTGTCGAAATTGCTAACGATGCTAAGACAGAATCAATTGAAAAAACAATATCCATCATCTCAATTGAAATAACAACTGACCAAAACAATGAGAATGGACCTTTTCGTCCATTACTTTTTTTCTCTGATTTAGGTTTTGGCGTTTTAATTTTTGAAAAGAAATAATGGGCTGATAGGTAAATAAGATACCCAGCGCCAATTACTTTAATTTCCCAGAAATCAATTAAAAATGTTCCAATTCCAATAATGATGAACCGGAAAATATATGCACCCCATAATCCGTAAAATAATGCTTTTTCTTGTTCTTTTTTACTTGGTAATTTTTGTGTTTGTGCAGCTAATACAATTGCGTTATCCACTGATAATAAGCATTCGATTACTGCTAATGATAGGATAATTATCCAATCACTACTTGATTCGACAACTGTTTTCCAATTGTTTAGATCAAAAAATGGTCCATATAAGTTTGCTAACATTTAATTCTCATACTTTCTTTCAATAATTTTTATAAATAACTGTAAATGATTATTATACAGCAATTACCAGATTATGCCATAACATATGAACAACAGTAACTGCCAGCTACATTTCTCGAATAGCAATCAATAATGACAGTTATGACACTTTATCTCGATTCATTAAAACAACATGTTGGTCTTGCTCATTTAACCGATCAACATGTTTTTCGCCCCAAACACACAATTTATTTAATATAGTACTCAAAGACTCACCATATTCAGTCAATTGATAATCTACTTTTGGTGGTACCTGTTCATAGATATGTCTAGAGATAATCCCATCGGCTTCCAATTCACGTAATTGTTGCGTTAACATTTTTTGGGTTATTTTCGGAATTGCACGTTTCAGCTCACTAGTTCTTCTTTTTCCACCACGTAAATGGCATAAAATAATTGTTTTCCATTTTCCGCCAATGACTTCTAAAGTCGCTTCAACACCAATATTATATGTTTTATCTTCCATTCTTCCTCCTATAGGCACTAAAAAGTTCCTATAGCACTTTTTAGTACGTTATTGTCTTATTGTTGCGTACACGTATAATCATAAATTGTAGCATTATTCCAACAAAAATCAAGGAGGCTTTACAAACTTATGGAAAAACCAAAAATATCACCATCCCTAACACTCTTAGCATTGGCTATTAGTGCTTTCGCAATCGGATCAACAGAATTTATTAGCGTTGGGCTCATCCCCTTATTAGTCAAAGATTTTGGTATTTCATTAAGTCAGGCAGGACTTAGCGTTTCATTATATGCATTCGGTGTCACAATAGGTGCACCCGTTCTAACTATTTTAACTGGCCAATTTGATCGAAAAAAATTACTCTTAAGTATCATGGCGTTATTTATCGTTGGTAATTTAGTTGCAGCATTTGCACCAACTTTTTCAATTTTATTAATTGGTCGAATTATTTCTGCATTGTCTCACGGTATATTCATGACAATCGCTTCCGTTATTGCGGCTGATGTTGTTGAACCTTCAAAACGTGCTAGTGCTATTTCAGTCATGTTTACTGGTTTAACCGTTGCAACTGTAACCGGTGTTCCTTTAGGTACATTTATTGGTCAACATACTAGTTGGCATGGATCATTTATTTTTATTAGTATCATTGGACTAATTGGTTTAATCGCCAACTTTTTCCTCGTACCAAATGGTTTACCAATTCCTGGAAAATCTGATGCGCATGGTTTTATCCGTGTCCTTAAGAACAAATATCTATTGATTACGTTATCATTAACCGCCTTAGGTTACGGTGGGACATTCGTTGTTTATACGTATATTACGCCACTCTTAGAAACTTCAATGGGTTACAGTGAAAGTGCTGTTGTTATCATTTTAATCGTCTACGGATTGATGGTTGCCCTTGGAAATACGATTGGCGGCCGTTTAGCAAACCATAATCCGCTCCAAGCATTATTAAAAATGTTTATCGGACTTGCAGTCGTCTTATTTATCCTTTTCTTTACTGCTAAAATGTCAATTCTAGGTTTATTAACCGTTATGGCCTTAGGACTATTCGCCTTTATGAATGTTCCAGGATTACAACTATACGTTGTTCAATTAGCTGAAAAATATACCCCTAAAGATATTACTTTAGCATCGTCGCTAAATATTTCTGCTTTCAATATTGGCATTACGTTAGGCTCTTTAATTGGTGGACAAGTTGTTTCTAATCTCGGATTAGGTATGACGCCACTTTTTGGGACAGTCATGGTTTTAATCGCCATCTTCATGACAATGTACTTAATTACACTCAATAAGAATGAGAAATAACAAAAAAACGGGTCACAACGAATATAAAATTCATTGTGACCCGTTTTTATTAGGCTCTCTTTGCACGTAACCCGATTCCCGTCCAACCACTAATGATTGAAAAGACAGGCGATAGTAAGCTAAAGAACGCAAATGGTAAGTAGTCTAGCGTTGGAACTCCCAACGTGCTTGCTGCAAACGCACCAGCTACACCCCAAGGGATTAAGTAATTAATCACTGTTCCGCCATCTTCAAGTGCACGACTTAAGGCTAAATTATCTAATTTTGATTTATCAAAAGCGGGTTTAAACGCTTTTCCAGGTAAAATAACTGATAAGTATTGTTCTCCAACAAATAAATTAACTCCAATTCCAGCAAAAATAGTTGCCGTAATTAATTTACCAGATGAATTTAAACGTTTAACTAAAGGTTCCATAACGACTTCAATAATATTGAAGTTCATTAGTAAGCCGCCTAACGTTAAAGTTAAAATTATTAATGACACGGTTCCCATCATACTTGAAACGCCACCTCGTGTTAACAGCATATCCACATTTGCATCTCCAGTTTTAGAAACAAATCCTGACTGAATCAACGCCGCAACATCTTGTAAACTCGTAAATGGTTTTTGAATAAATAACATAACTAACGATACACCAATATTGATAAATAACGTTGGAATAGCTGGAATTTTTAACCAGGCACAGACAAACATTAAGATAATTGGTAATGCCGCCCAAGCTGTGATTGAAAAGTGACTAGATAAAATTGAAATCGTATGATTGATTTTATCCATATTTGCTGCCATACTACCACTTCCCAAAATGAAATATAAAATTAAAGATCCTACAAAAGCAGGAATTGTTGTCCACATCATATTTTTAATATGTTTAAATAAATCAGATTCTCCAATGGCAGCTGCTAAGTTCGTTGAATCTGATAAGGGAGACATTTTATCCCCAAAGATAGCACCTGAAATAATTGCTCCTGCCACTAGTGCAGGATTAACCCCCATCGTCATCCCCATACCGAATAGTGCGATACCCACAGTTGAAATTAAAGTGAAGGCACTCCCAATTGATAATCCGATAATAGCACAGACAATAAAAACGGAAGGCACAAAGAATTGAACACTAATCAGATTAAATCCCCAAATCATTAAGGTTGGAATAATTCCTGCCGCAATCCAAGTCGCAATCAATGAGCCAATCAAAATAAAAATAAAGATGGGAATTAACCCTGTACTCATTCCATCCTTGATACCCGCGTGAATCTCATCCCATGAAAAATGACGAATTCTAGCCCATAAAATTAACAACCCAATCACTAACATAACTGGTGTTTGAGGTGATAACCCAAACTTAATTACACCAAATCCCATAATAATCAACATTACTACTAAAACACTTGCTGCTTCTGTAAACGATAATTTATTTTTCATTAGTAAACACTCCTATTTTTTAGTCGATTCTAGTATTTATCATGAAAAGTTTGATATCGAAACTGACCCCAATTTATATTTTTCATTTTTAACACTCCTTTTCTGGACAAAAAAAGTCCCTGATACAATATTAAATATTGTATCAGGGACGACTCTAGCCGTGGTACCACCCAGTTTAATTGAGAACCCAAATTCTCACTCACTAGATGATAACGGTTCTAGATATTTATCCGATGTTTAAAATAACGTTAACGTATTTGGTTAATTTATCCTGATTGGTTCGCATCAACCACCAACTTTCTGACTCCCAGATAAATGACTACTTATGTGTTAACTTTTATTTATTAAGTTGAATGAATCTTAACATGCCTAAATATCCTTGTCAATAATGTACATCTTATAGTATTTCCTTTAGAACACGATCAACTGAGAAATAAAAGGCTTCTTCCCCAGCCACATCTTTAAAGCCAGATCGTTCAAACATTCTCATTACATTTGGTTGAACTGAAGAAAAAATCACTTCATGATTTTTAGTCTGAGCATCACTATAGAAATCCTGAATAACAGCCATTGCTGTATTATCAATTGATGGTACGCCTCGCAATGAAAAGATAACTAAATCTCGTTCATGAAGTGGCTGTAGTGCCTTATCTAATCGATCCGCAGACATGAAAAATAGTGGTCCAGTGATGTAGACAACTGCCCAATCATCTTTTAATCTATCTTGTGTTGTTTCGACTTTGCTTAAATCAACATCTTCAACAACAACATCTAAAATAGAACTCTTAGCCACAAAAATAACGATCCCGACTAAAACACCGGCCATAATCGCCGTACTCAAATCAAAAATAACGGTACTTATTAATGTTAAGAAAAATAGAATTAAAGCACTTTTAAATTTATTTTTAAAGAGATACTTGATAGCTGACCATTCGTTCATCCGCCATGAAGTCACAACTAACACGCCAGCTAATGCCGATAAAGGAATCTGTGACATGATTGGTGCCAATAAAAGCATTGAAACTAATAACGCAAGTGCATGGAAAACGCCTGTCAATCGCGTCTGTGCACCTGATTTAATTGCTACACTCGTTCTAGCAATCGCAGCCGTTGCTGGAATACCACCAAAAAATGGTAAAATCATATTTCCAATACCTTGAGCGATTAATTCTTGATTACTATCTAAGGTTTTACCTGTCATGCGACCAGCAGATGCCCCGCATAATAAACTTTCAATCATTCCCAGTAAAGCAATACTTGCGCCAGGAATAATTAGATTTTTAACTGTTTGAAGATTTAATGCACCTAAATGTAATCTATCATCACTGATAACACTTGTTGGAATCTCGCCAACTGTTGCGACATCTAATTTAAATATCATTGTAATTGCCGTAGTAACAATAATTGCAATCAACGATGCAGGAATAACTTTATTCCATTTTTTTGGAAAAATAAAAAGTGCAATAACAACTAAAATTGCCATCAAAGTCGTTGCCAACTTAGGTTGAAAACCTAAGCTAGGATAACTACCAATTTTTTCAATTAAACTACTTCCGTTTGAATGCGTACCAAAAAAATTATCTAATTGCCCGAAAGCAATAATAATTGAAATTCCTGATGTAAATCCTGTAATAACAGGGGCAGGAATAAAAGTCGTTAAAACGCCTAATTTAAATATACCGGCTAACAATAAAATCACTCCGGCAATCAATGTAGCAATAAAAACCCCTTTTAATCCATATTGTGCAATAACACCCATTAATACTGCGGCCATCGCTCCAGTTGGTCCTGATATTTGATAATATGCCCCAGATAAGGTACTTATCAAAATCCCAGCAACAATGGCTGTGATTAACCCAGCAGCAGCTGTTGCCCCACTTGAGACACCAAATGCCAAGGCTAACGGAATAGCAACTGCAGCTACCGTTAAACCTGCCATAAAATCTTTAGCTAATTTTGTTGCATTATAACCTTTAAACTCGTTTTTTAATATTGAAATATAATTTGATATCATCATCATGCTCCTATTTATGTTATACATAAAAGCATAACATAAACCTTATATATAAATAAACAAGTAAACGTTTTCCAAATAAAAATGGTTAAATCTTTATAAGATTCAACCATTTTGTATAACTTTTTTCTATTAACGAACAACCATAACTGAAACGGGAGAATACTTAGCCACGTATGATGCTTGGCTACCTAAGTACTTACCAATCCCTTTAGTTATAGCTGATCCAACAACGACTAAATCAGGTTTAACGTCAGGAATAACATCTTTGACAATCGTTTCACCAGGTTCACCCTCAGCAAGAACAATGTGTACTTCCTTAACACCAGCATCTAATGCGCTTTGTTTATACTCTTGAAGTTGTTTTTCAACCTTCAAACGTTTTTCAGCTAATGTATCTTTTGTTAATACCTGAAAAACATTCAAATCATCCGACTCCAGAACAGTTACAATATGCAGCAGAGAATCATCATCTAAAGCATGACTAACCGCTTCTAAGAATGCTAATTGGGCATCTGCCGAATTATCGACGCCGACAAGAATGTTCTTATGCTTTGGTAACTCAAAACTTTTTTTCATATGAATTTCCTCCTTATTTTATAAAACTTCTTGGAAAAATTGAATGACTAAATTGAAGACTAATTGAACATTTAAAATAGTTAACCCGATTGCGGCTGCCCAACCAATAATTGATACCCAAAGTGGATTAACGAATCGTTCACCCATATATTTTTTAGAAGATGTAAACCAGATTAATGGAATCATCGTAAATGGTAAGGCTACTGATAAGAACACTTGTGAATAAACAAGTAAATTATCTAATACGCCTTCTGTCCCACCCCAAATGATTGCGGCAATCATAACGGGGATAACTGCTATGATACGTGTAACCAATCGACGGGCCCATAATGGCATTTTTAAATGTATGAAACCTTCCATTATAATTTGACCAGTCAAGGTTCCGGTAATCGTTGCATTTTGCCCAGAAGCCAGTAAAGCTACGGCAAATAAAGTTGAAAGTACAGGTGATGCAATCCCTTTGGCAATTGTATTATCACTTAATGCACGGTATAAATCACCGAATGCTTGTAATTGATCTGCATGTCCAAAGAATAAAGCAGCCCCCAAAAGTAAAAGTAAACTGTTAACAATTGTTGCGCCAAATAATTGGATATTTGAATCCCAAGTTGTAAAGCGCACAACTTTTGCAACTTCTTCTTCATCAGTTGAATCGTACTGACGTGTTTGTGCAATTGAAGAGTGAAGGTACAAGTTATGAGGCATTACTGTTGCACCAATAATACCTAAAGCTAATGTTAATTGATCATGGTTCATAACGATTGATGCTCTTGGTAAAATACCACCCATGATACCTGCTAAACTTGGTTTTGATAAGGCAACTAAGTAAAGGAAAATAATTAAAATTGATGCAATCAATGTTGCAACAATCGCTTCAATTGTTCTAAATCCTAATTTTGTTAATAATAATAGTAAGAAAACATCTAATATAGTTATCATAACGCCGACTGTTAATGGAATTCCAAAAAGTAATTGTAAAGCAATCGCTCCACCAATTACTTCGGCTATATCTGTTGCCATAATTGCTAATTCTGTCATGATCCATAATAAAAATCCAACCGGTTTATTAGTATGATCACGAATTGCTTGTGCTAAATCCATTCTTGTTACGACACCTAACTTAGCAGCCATATATTGCATTAACATAGCGATAAGTCCGGAGAAAATAACGACTGATAATAGTAAGTAACGGTATTGTGCACCACCGACAATTGATGTAATCCAGTTACCTGGATCCATGTAACCAACAGCGACTAATGCACCTGGTCCACTAAAAGCCCATAAAGTTCGTAAAAATCCGGCACTTTTTGGAACTTCTACTGATCCATTTACTTCTTCCAAACTAGCACTATTTGTTGTGGTAGTCATTTTTGGTTCTTGTACTTCTTTCGACATTTTTTACCACTCCTTTAAATTCTTTTCTTCTCAATTCCTTATTATACTCAAACTTTATACATTGTAAACAAAAAGTTTAGGCTAACCTTAAATCATTTTACCAGTTATTAAATATTGCTATATTTCCAAAAAAAGACTGCTGATATCTATTTGATATCAACAGTCTTTAGCTATTTAATAAAAATTTCTTTTGTTATCATAATACCTACTTCACAAAAATATAATGAGCGGCTTTATAACTAATATTTCTAACCTCACCAGTATTTTCTAATTTGATTTCAACTGGACCTTCAAAAGGCGCATGAGAAACAACTGTTAATTTATCACCAATGTGTAATTCTAAATCATCTAAATAAGTTAACAAATCATGATTATCAATGAATCGTTCAATCACAACTTTAGTGTTATCTTCTACTGCTTCTAAAACGAGATGGCTATCTTCCTCATAGTTACCTTCTTTGTCAGGTATCACACCGCCATGAGGACAGTGTGTTGGATGACCCAAGAATTCACTCAAATGATCAAGCAAGTACTCACTTGTCACATGTTCAAGTAACTCTGATTCACCGTCAACATCTTGTAGTTTATAATTTAATTTATAAACTAAGAAGCATTCCCATAAACGATGCTTACGAACTAAATCTTCTGCCAATAATATCCCAGGTTTCGTTAACGAAATCCCTGCGTATGGCGTATGTTCTACTAACTCTTCTTTAACTAGTTTATTGACCATTTCTGTAACTGATCCGGCCGCAATGTTCAGACTAAGCGCAATCTGTTTATTCGATATTTTCTTTTGCGTACCGCCTAATTCAAAAATAATTTTTAAATAATCTTCCTTCATAGGTGTCATATTCGATCTTTCATTTTTTGTCATTAGTTAATCAATTCACTTCCATTTTCTTAATAATAGATTTATTATATCAGAATAACGATTGAATTGTAACTTATTTTTTAGGAATACCTAACCTTTCATTTTAAAATACCTAAATGTAAGCTAAAAATCATAATTCACTGCATTAAAATAGGATTCAAGCATTTGTTTTAAGAAATGTCTTGAATCCTATCTTTTTGTAGAAGGAAAGCCGAAACCCGTGTTACCGAGAGTCGATTTTACTTGATTATTAATATATTTCGCCTCTATATCTTTATACTTATTTAGTTCTGTGAAGTCGCTTTTATATGTTTTGAATCATATATTATCGAACGACGCCCTTTGAGCGATTTGTTATCCATTCGATTTCAAACGTTTCTCCAAGACCAAATACCTCTAAATCCAATTATTCGTTCTACTACAACTTAAATCATCAAAATTCGATATCTTGATTTGCTTTTTAATGCTCAAGACCGGCACCGTTTTAATACGCCTTACTTGACATCTCTCAACGTCATTAACTTGCCGTACATTGGAAACTTAAACCATCATCTTAATTGATGTGTCCTGATTTGCTTTTAAGCGCTCAAGACTAGCACCGTTTTAAAACCTTGTTCGACGTCTCACGACGTTCACACTACCAAAATTCTAAATTCATCGGAGTAAACATCATCTAACTTGATGTGTCTTGATTTGCTTTTTAATGCTCAAGACCGGCACCGTTTTAATACGCCTTGCTTGACATCTCTCAACGTCATTAACTTGTGTTACATTTTTCAACTATCTTCAGTACTAAACATTGTCCAACTAACTTCGTTTTTAAAAACCATTAAGTGAGTTTAAAAAAGTGACTTCAGTTTTATTTTGTTCAGGGATTTCGATAGCCTTCCTTGCTACAAATTAAGTATAACACAAATGTAAACGGTTGCAACCTTTTTATGATTTTATTTTATAATTCTTTTTATTAAACATCTCTGAGTTCAAAACGTGTCCCTTTTTCATCTATTACCGCAAATAAACGCTGCTTTTTGGAGTCATCAAAATAGCCCATATCAAAAACTGTTTTATTTCCTTGTTTACCAACATCTGAAACACGATCAATCAAAAAGTGTTTAAATTGTCTAAAAATATCCATTTTTCCGTTAACGTGTTCAATCGCCGCAACCAATGTGTATCCTTCATCTAACTCTTCTTTTATAAGACTGACTTTTATGACCATATCTAAACGATATTCTCGCGACTTTGCCTTCTCATCTGAAATACTTTCAATATAGCCTTTTTGTTCCCAATATCTTAACTGTCGTGTTGAAACACCTGTCATTTTACTGATTTCACTAATACCGACAATTAACTTATCTTGCTTCATAAGATTGGCTAATGGATTATTATTCACTGTAAGTACCTTCTATCTCTAGTTTTCTAAATACTTTTGAAATTTTTTATCGATTTCTGGCAGACTTTTCTGTAATGATTTTGACTGGTTTTGTGTCCCCTCAGCCATTAACTTCAAGTAAGTAAATAAAATTTGACTAGCGTCTTTATGATATTTACTACCAAGTTCACTCGCAAATGTATATCGTTCATCCGTTAGTAATTTTGAAAATAAAGTTTCTTTTGCCATCTAGGCTCCTTCGATTGTTTTTATCATTGTGTGATGTGGAATTCCTGCGTCCATAAAGCCTTCACCTTCAACCTCATATCCTAGTTTCAAATAAAAATTTTGGGCTTGATCTTGTGCACCTAAGGTTAAGTATTTAATTCCGTAGACTGTTGAAAATCCTTCAATAAACGTTAGGATATCTGTTGCTAAATGTTGTCCACGAGCCGCTTTCAATGTTGCAACTCGCTGGACATGCCACGTTTCAGAGTCTTCGCTAAGTACACGTGCTGTCACAACAGGTTCTTCATCTTTATAACCCACAAAATGAATAGCTTCTGATTCGTTTTCAATTTCCAATTCCATTGGCACATTCTGTTCTCCAACAAAAACCGTTTTTCTAATTGATAATGCATCCTTATATATTTGACTACTTATATCTCTAGTTGATTTCACTATGAACATTTGCTCATCCTCAGCTTTCTTAGTTATCTTCGCATATAGCTTACCATAACTTGCTTTAAATTTGAACGTCAAGACCCGGTAGCTTATAATGAAAGCAAATAACTTACTATGCAAAGGAAACCACTAATGAAAAAATACGGTATATTAATAACCATCTTATTGATTTTAGGATTAGGTATTGGCTTTTTACTATTGCATAACAGTATACCTAAATCGGTAGAAACAGAGAAAAGTATTTCACAAACACCAACCTTATACATTCATGGATACGGCGGTACAGCTAACTCAACTAACGACATGATTGCCTCAGCAGAAAAATCTGGTAAGGCAAAAAAAGTTCTAACAGCAACCGTCTCTTCAACTGGTGATGTCACTTATACGGGTAGATGGAAATATACTGAAAAAAATCCAATTGTTCAAGTTATATTTGCGCGTAGTGATGCTCAAATTCCTGAAGAGGGCAGATGGATTGGTAAGATAACTGATTATTTAAAAGCATCATACGATATTAAAAAAATCAATCTTGTTACACATTCAATGGGTGGCTCATCTGCAATGTACTGGGCTGAATCTGTCAGAAAAAAATCTTCTCCTATCCTAAATAAATTTGTTCCAATTGCTGGTCCAATTAATGGGGTCCTCGGAATGGACGAAAAAGCCAATAAAAATTACTTCTTGAAAAATGACGAACCTGCTATTAAAACAGCAAACTACCAAAGTTACTATAGCAAACGAAAAAATTTCCCATCAACCGCAAAAGTCTTTGTTATTTATGGCGATGTGAATGATGGCTCAAATTCTGATACATCTGTCAGCATTGCTTCTGCCCGTTCAATGAACTATCTATTAAAAGGCCAAGTAAAATCGTATGACGAGCTTAAAATTACTGGTGAAGATGCACAACATAGTAAACTTCATAGAAATTTACAGGTTGATAAAGCTGTTATCCAATTCCTTTGGGGTAAATAGAACTATACGAAATATTAATTTTGTGCTATGATTAAGTTATGCGATGAGTCGAGTAAAATCAGACAACTTCGGTTGTTCCGCTGCGGCGGCTAGTGATTAGTTCGAAAATGGGGCATTTTTTACCTACCGCATTGTAGGTATGTCTGATTGTCACTGTTTTGTGGAATTCATACAATCTATTTACTTCGGTAAGTACCATAACAGGAAAGCATCAACTTCGGTTGGTGCTTTTTTTGTGCAGATAAATAGCCTTAGAAAATTACTTTCCAAGGCTATTATCACTATTTTTGAATTCTTATTGCTTCAACATCAAACACTTTATCAATCCAAGATTCATAAAATGGTGCTTCATGACTGACCAATAAAACATTTCCAGGAAAACGTCGGACTGCCTTTTGTAGCGCGTCTTTTGTATCATCATCCAAGTGATTAGTTGGTTCATCCAAAATTAAAAAGTTACTTGGTTTCAATTCAACTAAACTCAACTTAACTTTCATTTGTTCCCCACCACTCAAAATATTAATAGGTTTCATTGTATTCGCAGCATTAATCCCTGATTTAGCCAATCGGCGACGAATCGTTTTAGGTTCCAATTCAGGGTATTCATCTTGAATAATTTGAAGAGGTGTCATTTCTTTATTATCCCAAATTAAATCTTGATCAAAATAATTAACAACAACAGAATCAGAAAATTCAGCAGTTCCACCAAACGTTGGAATTAACTTCAAAATTGACTTAATCATTGTTGATTTACCAATTCCGTTAAATCCCTTTAAGACAACTTTTTCTTGATGTGATAATGAAAAAGTTACTGGTGATAGTAATGGCGTTTTATAACCAACTGATAAATTTTTAACGGCAAGCGTTGATGCGGATCCAGTATCTAGATAAGGAAAATCAAATTTACCTTTTACAGTATCACTTGGCGGTGTCACACGCTCAATTTTATCTAATCTTTTTTGTCTAGACTTAGCCATTGTGGCACGCGTTCCAGCTTTATTCTTTCGAATATAAGCCTCATCTTTTTCAATTTGAAGGCGTTGTTTCTGGAAAGCTTTTAGTTGCGCTTCTTTTTTAGCTTCTTTTTGCTTAATAGCTGATTTAAAATTCCCACGATATTTTGTGATTTTACCGAATGCAACATCAATAATTGTATTCGTGACATTTTGTAAAAATTCAAAATCATGAGAAATAACCATGAAACAGCCTTCAAATTGATTTAAATACTCAGTTAACCAATCAATATGTTCCGTATCTAAATAATTAGTTGGTTCATCTAATAAAATAACTTCAGGATTTTCCAATAATAATTTAGCTAAGATAATCTTAGATCTCTGACCACCACTTAATTCACTAACTTGATGGTCTTTTTCAATTGCATCTAATCCTAAACCAGTTCGAACACGGTCAATTTCTGTATCGATATCATAAAAATTTTTTGCCTCAAGTTCTTCTTGATATCTACCCGCTTTTTCCAACAACTTCTCGTCCATATTTTCAGCATAATCCGTATAGGCCTGCGTTTGTTTTTCACTAATATCATATAAACGTTGAAATGCTGTCTTCAAAAACTCAATAACCGTAATGCCTTCCGCAACTTCAGCATATTGATCTAAATAGCCAATTGTCGCACTTTTTTTCCATTTGATTTCGCCTTCATCAGGTAATTCTTGTCCAGTAATAATTTTGATTAATGTACTTTTACCAGCACCATTTTGACCAATGATACCCATATGATCCTCAGTGTTTAATTCAAAATGAGCATCCTCATATAATTGCTTATCCGCAAATTGATGGGAAAGTTGGCGAACTTCTAAAACTCCCATTGTAATCCTTCTTTCTAAAGACTAGTTATCATTGTTAACTTCCAATATTGCATTAAATACTTCTTGTGGTAATTCCATTTCAGCCTTAGAGCCCAATCGTTTATTAGCGCTTTGACGGCGTAGCATATCTTGTTTGGCAGCATTCTTTTTATCACTACTTGTTGTTGCGCTCTTACGAAGAGGCGGTACATTTGCACGCGAAATAGCTTTATTTTCGATAACTGCTTGTACTGGCATTGGGAATAATTTACGTGGAATTGAATATTTCAATTGCTCAACTAATTTCTGACCAATTTCCACAGCATCTTGTCTATGCACAACAAACCCTAGTGCATCGACTGTTGCATAGTTAACTAAAACGTCCATTTTAACAACGTCTGCTGTTTGATATCCTTTAAATTGCGTTTCCATTGTTGCATAGCCATGTGATAATGATTTTAATTGATTGAAGAAATCATAGGCAATTTCAGACGTTGGTAACGCATAATTCAATTCAGTTTGACCAGAATTGTATGACATATCTTGGAAAATACCTTTACGTTTTTCAGCTAATTTCATGATATCGCCCACTTGTTCATCTGGCACGGTCATATGAACATCTAAAAATGGTTCTTCAACATGATCAATTTCAGAAAAATTAGGGAATTGGACAGGATTATCAACAACAACTTCTTTACCATTTTTCAAAATAACGTGGTACGTAACATTAGGCGTCGTTGTTAACACCCCTAATTGGTATTCTTTTTCGAGACGTTCACGAATAATACTTAAATGTAACATCCCTAAGAATCCACATCTAAATCCTAGTCCTAAAGCATCTGACTTTTCTTCTTTATAATGGAAAGATGAGTCATTTAAAGCTAATTTTTGAATAGCTGATTTTAATTCTTTATAGTTATTATCTTTAGGATAAAATCCAGCAAAAACCATTGATTCTGATTCTTTATATCCAGGAAGTGCTTCTGGTGTCGGGTTACTTTGAGAAGTTAACGTATCCCCAATTTTAACTAGTTGAGGATCTTTTAGCCCTGTAATAACATAGCCAACATCCCCGGCATGTAGACTATCAACAGCCACCATGTCAGGTTTAAAAATACCTGCTTCTACTACTTGGAAATCAGTCGTTTGTTGCATAAATCGAAGTAAATTATTAGCTTTAAATTCACCATCAAAGACACGAATATAAGCCACAATTCCTTTAAATGCATCAAAATGTGAATCAAAAACTAATGCTTTAAGTGGTGCTTCAATATCACCGATTGGTTTTGGAATACGGTCTTTAATAGCCTCTAGAACCAAATCAACACCAATCCCAGTTTTAGCTGATATTAATAACATTTCGTCTTCATCAACGTCAGCTAATTCCATCAATTGAATTTTAGTTTCTTCAACATCAGCATTAGGATGATCAATCTTATTGATTACTGGAATAATTTTTAAGTTGTTTTCTTTAGCTAAACGGTAATTTGCAACCGTCTGTGCTTGCACACCTTGAGTGGCGTCCACCAATAAAATAGCCCCATCACTAGCAGCTAAACTTTTCGAAACTTCATATGAAAAATCAACGTGTCCCGGTGTATCAATAAAATTATATTCGTAAGTTTCACCATTAGTAGCTGTATAGTAACTACGAACCGTTCGTGATTTAACTGTAATCCCGTGTTCTTGTTCAACAGCCATTGAATCTAACAATTGACTAGACATCTCACGTTCACTGACAGTTTGTGTTTCTTCCATAATTCGATCAGCTAAAGTTGATTTACCATGATCAATATGGGCAATAATTGAAAAATTTCTAATTTGTGATTGTTTCATTATGATTAAACCTCATTTTCTAAATAATCATCTACTGTTTTAGAGTCTTTTTTATTATACGCTAAATTATCAACGTCGTAAGAAGAAGATTAAAAGCCGGTAAGAATGCCCAAGTATTTTAAAAACGAAAAAATAATGAACACAAATTTAACTAAGGTCAAATTCAGCTCATTATTTTTAATTTAAATAGTACCGTTTGCAAATTGGCTATTATATAAATCAGCATAAAACCCGTTTTTAGCAATCAAAGCATCATGATTTCCAGTTTCAATAATTGAGCCATTATCCATTACAATAATATTATCCGCATCACGAATCGTTGATAGACGATGCGCCACAACGAAACTTGTTCGGCTATCTAATAAGGTATCCATCGCTTTTTGAATCAAAACTTCAGTTCGTGTATCAACTGAACTCGTTGCTTCATCTAAAATTAAAATTTCTGGGTCAGCCAAAAATGCACGAGCAATCGTTAACAATTGACGTTGTCCTTGTGAAATATTTGAAGCGTCTTCATTCAGAACAGTTTGATAACCATCTGGTAATTGACGAACAAATGTATCAACATGAGCGGCTTTTGCTGCAGCATAAACCTCTTCATCCGTTGCATTTTCACGACCATATTGAATATTTTCCATAATAGTACCTGTAAATAACCAAGTATCTTGAAGCACCATCGAGATTGACTTACGTAAATCTTCTCGTTTCAAATTCTTAGTATCGACACCATTTAGTCGGATTGATCCCGCTGAGACATCATAAAAGCGTTCAATTAAGTTAATAATCGTTGTCTTTCCAGCACCTGTAGGTCCAACAATTGCTACCTTTTGTCCTTCGTTAACATCCAAATTATAATCTGTCATCAAAAGCTTCTTATCTGAGTAACCAAATTGAACATGATCAAAGGAAATTTTATTACCATTATCAGCAATTGGTAAGTCATCGTTACTTTCATCTTTCAATTCTTCTTCATCTAAGATTTCAAAAATTCGTTCTGCAGAAGCTACAGTTGCTTGAATCGTATTAGATAAGTTGGCAATTTGAGTGATTGGTTGTGAGAATTGGTTCACATATTGTAAAAAGGCTTGGACGTTACCTAAAGTAATTGTTCCTTGTGAAACCTTAATTCCACCAACAATTGCCACAAAGACATAGCCAATATTTTTAATAAAGTTCATTGCTGGCATAATTAATCCAGAAATAAATTGTGCTTTCCATGAACTTTTATAATAATCATTATTCTGTTTTTCAAAAATATCAATATTTTTTTCTTCTTTATTAAAAGTCTTAACAACCGTATGACCCGCATACGTTTCTTCCACTTGATTGTTCAAAAGTCCTAAACTCTTTTGTTGTCCAGCAAAGAACTTTTGCGAACGAGGCGCAATTAATGAGACAACAACCAAACTCAAAGGAACAATAATCAAAGCAATTAACGTTAATTGCCAACTAATTGAAAACATCATATAGAGAACACTGACAAAGGTCACAACACTTGTTACTAACTGTGTAAAACTTTGTTGTAACGTTCCAGAAATGTTATCCACATCATTTACAGCACGAGACATAATATCACCATTTGGATGTGTATCGTAGTAAGAAACAGGCACGCGTTCCATTTTAGCCTTAATATCTTTACGAAGTGCGTACACCGTTTTTTGAGAAATATTAGTCATGATTAATTGCTGCACAAAACTGAAAAGTGCAGACGCAATATACATAATACCAACTGTAAGTAAGATATTCTTAATTGCATCAAAATTAATTGGCAACGAGGTTACTTTCTGCCCCTGTTTCATTTGAGTGAATCCTTTAGTTACCCCAGAGAAAATCTCGGTTGTTGCGCGTCCTAAAATTTTAGGAGAAACCGCCTGGAAAATTACAGATATAATGGCTAGCACTAATACTATCCCTATTGAAATTAACCATGGTGACATGTATTTCGCTAAACGCCCAATTGTTTTCCAAAAGTTCTTAGGCTTTTCAACTGGTCGTCCAATATTGCCATGTCCACCTCGACCGCCCCGCATAGGTTGCGTTGCTTGTTTTGACTTATTATCTGCCATTACTCTGCATCCCCCTCTCTGATTTGTGACTGCATAATTTCTTGATAGGTTTCATTCGTGGCTTTCAATTCTTCATGAGTCCCTTTACCAACGATTTTTCCACCATCGATAACTAAGATTAAATCGGCACTTGTCACACTAGAAATCCGTTGTGCCACAATTACGACAACACTATCTTTGATGCTTTCATCCGTTTTAAGTGAGCCACGTAATTTAGCATCTGTTTTAAAATCAAGCGCTGAGAATGAATCATCAAACAAGTAAACAGAAGCTTTTTTAACTAATGCTCTTGCAATTGCAAGTCGTTGCTTTTGGCCACCAGAGAAGTTATCTCCACCTTGTTCAACTATGCCGTCTAAGCCATCCGCTGATTCTTCAACAAACGATTTAGCTTGTGCTATTTCTAGCGCATGCCACAACTCATCATCTGTTGCCGTTTCATTTCCAAACTGTAGATTACTTCGGATTGTTCCTCTAAAAAGAACTGTCTTTTGTTGAACAAGAGAAATTTGGTCGTGTAAGCTTACTTGGGTTAACTCATAAATTGATTTACCATCAATTTTAATATCGCCCGACTCAACATCAAACAATCGTGGAATTAAATTAATTAACGTTGACTTACCAGATCCAGTACCACCAATAATCGCAATCGTTTGACCCGCCTTTGCTTCAAAGTTAATATCTGTTAGGGCTTCTTTTTCAGCACCCGTATACCGGAAATTAACTTTATCAAATGACAATTGACTTGCTCCTACTTTACTACGATCAACTGTAATTGCATCAGGTTGGTCTTTTATCGAATTCTTCGTATCTAAAACTTCGTTGATACGTGCTGCAGCAGCTTGCGCACGAGGTAACATGACAAATACCATCGATAACATCATAAAACTTGATAAAATTTGCATTGCATACGTCATAAACGCAACTAGATTACCCACTTGCATCGACATATCTCCAATTAAATGACCACCATACCAGATAATTGCGATATTGGTTGCACTAAGAACTAAAGTCATCATGGGGAACATTAGCGCCGTAATTGAAAATACTTTACGGGCATTATCTGTATATTCTTTATTCACACGATCAAAACGATTTTGTTCATATTTATCTTGGTTAAATGCGCGAATAACACGAACACCTGTTAAACCTTCACGAAAGACAAGATTAATATGATCAATTCTTTTTTGTAACGTTTTGAACAGCGGCACTGCAAAATACATAACTGAAGCAATTAATATAATTAAAATTGGAACAGCTACTAAAAAAATCACGGTTAATTCTTTTTGTTTGTTATAAGCTAAAATACTAGCACCAATCAACATAATAGGCGCTTGGATCATCATTCTTAACATCATAACGGTAACGTTTTGAATTTGTAGAACATCAGTTGATGTTCTTGTAATTAAACTTGAATTTCCAATTTGATCAAATTCATGACTTGAAAAATTAAGTACTTTTTTGTAAATATGACTTCTTAATCTAAGTCCTAATTTTTGCGCTAAGCGTGAAGCGATAAAGACATTACCAACTGCCGCAACAATACCAATAGCTGCTACGCCTAACATGACATAACCCACCTGCCAGATATACGCAACATCGCCTTGTGAGACACCTTTATTAATCATGTCTGATGTTAATGTTGGTAAATATAAATCGCAGATAACTTGGACAATCATAAATATAAATGCACCAAACATTGCCCAAACGCTAACGCGATTTTTCATTACTTTTATCATTTATTTTTATTCCTTCCTTTTTGAAACACCAATAGCTACCCAGTTAGCCATTGTTTCATATTCTTTTTGTAACTCTTCAACAGGTATTTCAATACCTTCTCTTTGTTTTGAAAAATAATCATTAATAGTTTTCATAAATGGACTCATTAAAGAAAACATAAGTAAACTAATTTCTTCATCTGAGGAAATGGTTAGTAAAGACCGATCAATTTCACTCATAATATCAAAATCTGCTTTTAAATTTTGATGAAATGGTCCACCAAAATGTGGCTGTTTCCCACTATGATGCGGGTGGTGAGGATGATGTGGCTGCATCCGACTACTCATTTTAAAGTCCATTCGGACAAAGGCGTTTTTAAAAAATGCAGCATCTTCTCCGGACACTGTATTCGCAATCGTTTCTGAAAAAAAGGTCTTCATAGTCGTCACGACATCACCTTGATTTCGTTTTAATAATTCACCAAATCTTTTAGTTTGATTCTGTCGAATAGTATCAAAATAATAAAAGTATAAATCTTCTTTATTTTCGAAATATTGGTAAAAACTCCCTCGCGGAATATCTGCAATTTTTATGATATTACTAATTGATGCTTCAAACAGGGGTACTCTTGAGAACTCTTCTTTAGCAGCATCCAATATCCGTTGTTGCTTATCTTCATCTAAATTAAAATACGTTTTTTTAGGCATATTTTCTCCTTTATACAAAAAATGACAAGCTGTCATGTGACAACTTGTCATGTTACTAGTCTTTATTTAAAAATGCAACTTTATTTACTTATTCTTTTCTTAAAGATTCAACTGGATCAAGTTTTGATGCTCTGTTTGCTGGTAAGAAACTAGCAACCATACTAATCAAGACACTGATTAAAATACCAGAGAATACATAACTAGCTGTAACTTTAACAATCGTAACATCGAATGTTGCAACTGAGAATGCATTTAACCCAAAGGCTAAAATATACGTTACGCCAACACCAATTAAGCCAGATGCTAATCCAATTAGGAACGCTTCGGAAACAAATATACGGCGAATATCCTTACGACGTGCTCCTAAAGCTTTCATAACACCGATTTCTTTTGTTCTTTCAACAACAGATATATTTAGAACCACTAATATCATAATTGCAGAAACGAGCAATGATATCGCAGCTACGGCCGTTAAAACGTCTGTCAAAATATCTAACATTTGAGTAAACATTTCTGACATTTTTTCTTGAATTGAACCTGTGTAACCCAATGATTTAACTTTAGCTTTTATACCTGCCGTATTAGCCTTATCGTTTGTATGAAGATAAACAACATTTGGTTTAATTGTTTCATTATTATCTTCAACTAATTGTTGTAAGTCAGCGTAATTCAAGTAAACTAAACTGCTTGAACTGCTACTTCCAGATGCTTCATAAATTCCGGCAACTTTGAACGTTTTCTTAATCGTTTTTTCGTTATAAACAATCGCAATTTTAACTTGTTTACCAACAATGTTCTTGCCTAATGAATCTGCAGTTGTTTTATCTAATAAAATGCCATCCTTACCTGGTTTAGTACCCTTGGTAATGTTTGATTTTGTAATACCTGAGTTCATTGTACCCAACTGCATCAAACTAGCTTTTTTATCCTTATATGAAACTGTATTTGTACCTAGTGAAATTGCTGTATAACCCTTTTGTAGCTCATTCACATGTTTAATATTTGTTAACTTATTAATATCTTTTTTAGAAAATGATCCTGTCTGACCAGTAATTGCAGCCATTTGACTTTGTTGTTCTTTAGCTTGCGCTGCTTGGGCTTGAGAACCAGCAGCTGGTGTTGCTGTTTTAGAACTACTACTTGAAGAACTTGTTTTTGCCTTCATATGAACTTCAGTCACATTGGGATTCACGTAGCTAGTCATCGTATCCTTTATATAACTTGTTACCCCTTTTCCAAGCGATAACATTAAAACAACAGACATAATCCCAATACTTGAGCCAATAGCAACAAGTAAATTACGAGAAAATTTAGCTTTCATATTAAGTGCAGCTAATCGAATTGCAGACCATAGACTTAAATTCTTAGGCGTTTCGCCTTTAAATTCATCTTCATTAGTATGCAACTCTAATTGTTCTTGTTCGGAATCAGAAATAATTGCACCATTATCAATTCGTACAACACGACTTGAATATGCCGCAACGCGATCTGAATGAGTAACCATTAAAACTAATTTACCACGCTTTGCGATATCTTTGATAATTTCTAAGACAGCATCAGTTGTCTCTGAATCCAAAGCACCTGTTGGTTCATCAGCAATAATGACATCAGGATCATTCATTAAGGCACGTGCAATAGCAACACGTTGTTTTTGCCCACCAGATATTTGATCTGGCTTCTTTGTCATATGATCTTGTAACCCAACGTCTGTTAATAATTTTTTAGCACGTTTGACACGTACTGATTTATCAACATTTGAAAGCGTCATTGCCATAGCAACGTTATCAATCAAACTTAAATGAGGAATTAAATTAAAATTTTGAAAAATGAATCCAATACTCTTCTTATGAAAGTTAACAAGTTCTTTTTCAGAAAAATCACCAATATTTTCACCATTATACGTAATTTCGCCATCAAAATTTGAATCCAATCCACCTATTAAGTTCATTAATGTTGATTTACCACTTCCGGATTCACCAACTATTGAAACTAATTCTCCTTTGTCAAAAGAAGCATTAATGTCTTTTAAAGCCTTGAATGTCGTACCACCAGCCATATTATACGTTTTTGAAACGTTTTTTATTTCTAGAATCAATTTGTCTCCCCCTATTTCCGTTTTTATGACAGACTGTCATAATGAGCTGGTTTTTATTATAGATAATCACACTCACAAAAGCAAAGTATTTCGCTCCACCTTTACCCATTCTTTACAATTTCAGGTGTAAATCATTACACGATTCATACAGAACCATAACATTTAACTGATATTATGAAGTTGTTCTTAAATACGAATACAAAATAAAAGGGGAAGTTAATTATGAGAAAGAAAACAGCAATTATTTCGATAGCAGCAATGGGTCTTTTATTGTTGGCAGGATGTGGTAAATCATCATCTTCTTCAGATGATTCATCAAAAATTACAGGTAAAATTACTATTGTTGGATCAACTGCTTTACAACCTTTAGTTGAACAAGCAGCTGAAACCTATCAAGCAGATAATTCAGGTTTAACAATTGGCGTGCAAGGTGGTGGCTCAGGTACTGGTTTAAGCCAAGTTTCTACAGGTGCTGTTACCGTTGGTAATTCTGACATTTTTGCAGAACAAAAAGACGGCGTAGATGCTAAAAAGATTGTTGATCACAAAGTTGCCGTTGTTGGTATTGCACCTGTTGTCAACAAAGATACAAAAGTAACTAACCTCTCAAAAGCACAACTTGCTAACATTTTCTTAGGTAAGACAACAAACTGGAAAGAACTTGGCGGAGCAGACCAAGCGATTGTTGTCATTAATCGTGCTTCTGGTTCGGGTACACGTACCGTATTTGATAGTAGTATCCTTCCAAATAAAACAGCTAAACAAACACAAGAACAAGATTCAAACGGTACAGTTCAAAAAATGGTATCTTCAACACCAGGTGCCATCAGCTACTTAGCATTCTCGTACTTAAAAGATAACATCCAAGCATTATCTATTGATAACGTTAAACCAACATCAAAAAATGTTGAAACAAACAATTGGAAAATTTGGTCATACGAACATATGTATACTAAAGGTTCTCCTAACTACGCAACAGCTAAATTTATTGGTTATATTCAATCAGACAAAATTCAAAACGGCTTAATCAAGAAATTAGGTTATATCTCAATTTCAGATATGAAAGTTGAAAAAGACGCTAAGGGTACTATTGAAGAAATTAATAAATAGCTGTAAAAAATAGAACATTCAATACAAAAAGCTCATAATTATTAGATCTAAATCTAATAATTATGAGCTTTTTTATATTTAAATAGTGTTAAAGGTTATGAAATTTGTTTTATATTGGTATATTGCGCCAATCATATTAGCATCTCCATAAAAATAACATGTTTTTAAATTATACTTAAGGCCATCCGCACGTTTGGCAATGATTAATTGATTAATATATTTATTTAGTGTTTTAATCAAACCAGGTCTTTCAGATATAGCGCCTCCAATTAAAACAAGGTCAGGATCATACGATACAAGTAGATTAAACACTCCTACGGCTAAATGTTTATAAAAATCATCTACAATTTGGCATGCCTTATCATCACCAGAGTCAGATAAATCAAATAATTGTTTTCCGTTAATTTCACGATTATTTTCTGAAGAATACTGTTTGGCAAGATTTACTGGACTAACCAACTCACTGAAAGTACGATCATCATTTACATCTAAAATCATGTACCCAAATTCGCCACCAAATAGATTACTTCCGGCCTTTAATTTTTTATTCATTATTACAGAACCACCAACTCCAGATCCAATGATAATAGAAACAAAATCATCTACATCTTTAGCGTTTCCAATCCAATTCTCAGCTAATGCTGCACAATTAGCATCGTTTTGTATAGAAACTGGTACGCCTAAATATTGTTCCAACTCATCCCTAATCGGAAAATTGTGTATATAAGGGATGGCGCTAATCCCATGAATAATTCCATTTACCGTATCAACTGATCCTGGAGAACTAATGGCTATACCTTCAGCGTTCTGACAACTATTATATAAATTTTTAATTAAAGTTTTCATATCTTTCCACGTCTCAGGGGTCTCCCTCTTACCACGTGAAATGAACTGATTTTCTTTCCATTCTCCATACTTTACGGTTGTCCCACCAATATCAATTGCTAATATAGTTCCCATTGTTCTCCTTTTCAGTCATTCGACTAATATTTTTAGTATCTGATAATTATAATTTTTAATAAACGTATTAAATTAAAGAAGTTCTCATAGCACGTCTATAATGCGTCATTTTATACGGCGTTTTTTTTAATTGATTTATACATAGTTATAATTTCTTTAGCTAAATCAATATAACAGATACTCGTCATTAGCCAATCTTGCGAATGTATCAAATACAAATTAAGTTTCGTTTTTTCACCATTGGCCTCTTTTGTTAACAAAGTAGTTTGGATATTGTGCACCTTAGTTAACGCCTCTTGTGCTTGGTTCATAAAATCATCAGATTTAGAAAAATCAGACTGCTCAGCCATGCGGATTGCTTGAGCGGCAAATCCCTTCGCATTCCCCGATTCCATAATAATTCCCATTATTACAGTCATATCTTTATCATTCATATTTTTCATCCCCATTTCACTAAATTTATTTTATTCCGCAATTAAATTTACTGCTGTTTGTAATACTTTTTCACCGTTCATCATCCCATAATCTAGCATATCAATGACGTCCATAGGAATTCCAGCAGCATCAGTTTTACTTTTAATTTCTTCCTTCATATAACTGACCTGTGGCCCTAATAACAATACATCCGGATGAACACTTTCAATTTGATGGTCTACATCTGATGTTGATGTTGCAAATATTTCATAATCTTTTTTCTGCTTAGAAGCTGCCGCCTGCATTTTTGATACTAGTAGAGATGTAGACATACCAGCTGAACAAGCTAACATAATAATTTTTTTCTCCATGATTTTTTATTCCTTTCACTCTGCTTTATTATTTAATTCTTGCTCTTGTTCTTGATTACATAAATATTGATCATATTTTTTAGCGAATGGATAGTATCCGACAGCTGATATTACTAACGTTACCGCTTGCCATAAGGCCATCTTCCAACCTCCAATTAAAAATCCTGAAATAACTGCTGGCGTTGTCCAAGGTGCCGCAACACCATTTAAAGGTGGTACAATTCCGAAATAAATTACCCCATAAGTAGAGATTGCTACAATAACTGGTACCATGAAAAATGGTATAGCTAAAAATGGATTCATAACTAAAGGTAATCCGAAAAGAAAAGGCTCATTAATATTAAAAATAGCTGGAATAAGCTCAATTTTACCGATTGTTTTAAGCTGAACAGATTTAGCTGCAACTAGTGTGAAAATAACTAGTCCGATGGTTATTCCAGATCCCGTCAAGTTAATAAAATTATTATAAAATTCATTAGTAACAATATGTGCCCCGTTACCTAACGATAATTTACCAGCTTGATATAAAGCAGCGTTTCCAGAAGTATTAGGAATTAAGAAGGCTCCTGCAATTCCACCGACAATCAGTCCTCCGTGAACACCAAAGAACCAAAAGAATGATACTAAGAAGGCAATCAATATAGCCCCAATTAATGAATCTGATAGTCCTTGCATAGGTGCTGCTAACATCTTATAAATGAGATTTAACATATCTGTATTTAACACTGTCTTAATTAAAGCAAAGATTAACATAGTAACAGTTAATATAACACCAGATGGAATCATGGCAGTAAATTGATTAGCAACACTAGTTGGCACTTGTTCTGGGAGTGTTATTTTCCAACCAGCTTTAATCATTTTTGTATATGCCCAACCTACCAAAATACCTACAATAATTGCAGCCACCATTCCTTGACCGCTCAACCAACTAATGTTAATTACACCATTAACTGGCGACTGCATGAATGATTGAAGCGAATGAGGTAATTTGTCTATATTTTCTGTTATTGCAGAACCACTTAGGACCTCTTTACCAGCACTGTTAACAATACCTGCTCCATTTTTACCCATTACTCCGGCTAAAGGTGCGGCCACTTGGAGCATCTGTAACATCAAGAAAGATGATAATGCTGTCAATGCAGCGGGTAATGCCTCATATCCCTCATTACGAACATATACGTACGCGATACCAACTACCGCCCAGATAGATAAAATACCAAATGTTGTTGTATATGCTTGTGTGAAAAATGCTGACCAACCTGAATCTTTAAGCGCATCTGCAACACTTGGCACCGGGAAATTGGACAAAATTAAAAATATGGATCCTATAATAATAAAAGGTAATGCGTATACCATTCCATCTTGCAGAGCCCTTATAGGTTTTGTATTCACAAATTTCATAATTATAGGTAATAACTTATTCGTAATGAACGTGTTTGCTTTATTTTCAGTTTTATTTTCCATTATATTTTTTCTCCATTCTCTTCTAAGATATCCTTAAACCAATAATATGATTTTTTTGGAACTCTCTTCATATCTTTCAAATCATGATTTGTTCTATCAACAAAAACTGCACCATATCTTTTCTCCATGTCACCATGTGAACTAGGAATATCAATTAATCCCCAACCCAGATAGCCCACAACTTGAGCACCATCAATAAACATTGCATCCTTCATAGCCTTAATATGACTTTTATGATATTCAATTCGAGCATCATCTTGGATTATATTTGTGCTGTCCCTGTGCTCCTTGATGCCAATTCCATTTTCAATTGGAAATACAGGTAATCTATAACGATTATGCAAATCTGTAATTACATTTCGGAATCCTAAGGGATCAATATTCCATGACCACTCACTACTAGATAAATAAGTATTTTCTTCTACACTATAATTCATATATCTATTTGGTGCCTCGTCACTTGGAATTTTATCAGCATCCATGACCATTGTGCGATAGTAACTAAAGGAAATGAAATCAGATTTAATTTTATTTAAATATTGCTTATCTCTATCTTTAAAATCCATTTGAATATTATTCACTTCTATATATTTAAGTACTTCAGGAGAATATGATTGTCCGACAAATAACGAATTTAGATTTTCATAAATAAATTCATTTTGTTTTCTTACTGCAAAAGAATCTTTTGGATTAGTCGTTGCTGGATAAACTGGTGTATATGCCAACATACCTCCAATCTTAAGTTCTTTATATTGTTCATGAATATATTGTGCAATTTGTGCGTGAGCTATCATCGTATGATGGAATATGGTATACATATCGTCAATTGTTTTTTCCGTCTTGGTATATCCAGAAATATGAAATGTTTCATCAGTGAAGTATAGATTATGTTCATTAAATGTAATCCAATATTTAACTCTGTCTGAAAAATGATCAATAACGACTTTCCCAAACCTAACAAAAGCATCAACAGTTTTACGAGATAGAAATCCACTTTGCTTTTGGGCCAACGCTAACGGCATGTCAAAGTGATAGAGACAAACCATTGGCTCAATACCACGCTTAATCATCCCATCAATTAATCGGTCATAATACTCAAAACCTTTCTCGTTGATAGTTCCATCACCATCAGGTACTATTCGAGTCCACGATATCTGAATGCGATACATATTCATATTCATATCTGCAATTAAATCCAAATCTTCTTCATATCTGTTAAACTCATCAATCGCATCGTGCCAATCGGATACACCTTTATCTGAGTCACGGATATCATAAACTGATAGCCCTTTACCATCTGCCTGCCATGCTCCTTCTGTCTGCATACTTGATACAGAATTACCCCAATAAAAACCTTTAGGCATCTTATTTTCATTTATCATATATCAATCAACCCTTCTTCTAATAAATTATTTTTTAACTAAGAAATCGCTTTCATTTACTATTATATATCTTTTGTATAATAAAACAATACTTTTGTTATACAAAAGATATATGTTTTATTAAACTCTGGCTATCACTTATATAGAAAAGAGGGTAGTTGAGTGTTATAATTCGGTATTAACCGATTAATTAGTCATACTAAATATCGGTACAATATTCTCTAATTCTAAAATAGTTACATCATACCTATTTTTTTTGAGATCTAATTTTTAATAAGCAGAGTAATATACTTTTTAAAATCGCACCTAAAGTTTAAATAATACTAAATTTGACATTAAAATCTATGGGGGAACAGGGATTTATGAAAAAATATGAGTTAGTTAAAAATATAATTCGGGAACGAATACTTTCTAATATATATCCAAAAGGTAGCATTTTACCTGATCAAAAAGTATTATCTGCTAGCTTCGATGTCAGTTCAATAACCTTAAAGAAGGCGTTAGATGACTTAGCACGAGAAGGATTTATATTAAAAAAATCTGGTTTTGGAACAGTTGTTATAGGTCCCTCGACTCTTATCAATAGCGTTGATGCACCGGCAGATAATTTTGATGGATTAAGTAAACAAGAAGGACGGGACAGAATAACAAGTCACGTCATTAAGTTTGAAGTTGTATTCCCTCAAAAAGAGGTTCAAACTCATTTAAATATTAGTGCAGAAGAGCCAACATACCATATTATTAGACTCCGACTTTTAGATGGAAATCCTTTCATCTTGGAAGATACGTACATGCCTGTTAAATTAGTTCCAGGTTTATCAAAATCCGTACTGGAAACTTCCATATATAGTTATATTAAAAATACGTTAGGGTTAAATATGTCAGGTATGTCTAGAAAAATACAAGCCAGACAAGCCACTGAATTAGATATCAATTATTTAAACGTTGTTGAACAAACGCCAATATTAGAAGTAGAACAAATTGTTTGGCTTGTGAATGGTCACGCCATCGAGTACTCAAAATCAAGAAATGAATTTAATAAACGCTCTTATTTTGTTTTTGAATCAAATTAAACTGGCACACTTATGAACTAACTTACATTAAAAATAATTATCTGTACTTAATATATGTGGGTACGCAAAAAGGCATAATTCCAAAGTTATATTGGAATTACGCCTTTTTGCGTACAAAGTATTTAAATATTATTTTTATAAATTAGCATCCATGTTAAATATTATTTTTATAAATTAGCATCCATGTTAAATGTTAATTTAGATAATGTTAATCCTTCAGTAATGAATTGACCAATCATGTTCATCGTTCTTTCACGCATATCAGCAACAATTGCGTAATTTTGTTGTGTGAGGTAGTTTGTTAATTCATCCCCACTCATATCTGTAGATGCTGCATCAATATCAGCAACCATCGTCTTCAACTGTTGACGACATGCCTTTAAGTAATCAACATTTTCTTGAATAAAATGAGAATAATGTGATTCTGTTAACATCGAAACCGTACGATACATCCAATAAGCACTATTCATATCTAGTGTTAACGGTGTTTCGCTGTAACTTGGGTCTGTGTCTGTTGCATTCGTGTAGAATGGCACAAATGGTGCAAATGCTGGAACACCTAAACAGATCCACATTAATGCAGAATGTGCATCATCAACATTATTTCTCAATTGAAGAACGTGTGCATTTTGTGTTCTATTCATTGAAATAGGACGGAATCGTAAACGATCTTCATCAGCACCATGACCAAATGGATCATATTGTGTTTCATTGTAATGTGAACCTAAAATAGCAGTCACATCTTCAACACTGATTTTTTTATTTGCGTAACAAATGAATGGTAATTCACTTGAAGTTGGTTCTTGCTTAATTTCTGGATTCAAACAACGTTGACCATACCAGACACGAGGTGTGTTGTAATGACGATCTTTTTCTGTGTCTGTTCCAAAAATATGACGGAAGTTCCAGCCTGTTTTATCAGGGTTTAAATGATGCTCTTCTACATATTCACGGATACCGTCTGACCACATAAAGTTATCTGTATTATCAAAATCAATTTCTTGAATAGCAACTTGATTAGCTGCAACAGCATAAGCATCATCTGGAATACGTTGTGCAATCCAGTGATGTCCGGTAACAATTTCCATGTACCAAACATCATTTTTATCACTAAATAAGACACCATTTCCTTCAGGTGAACCGTATTTTGTAATTAAAGCCCCTAAATATTCAACACCATGTTTTGCTGATTTAATATAAGGTGCAACCATTGTTTGTAATGAATCTTCTGCTAAACCATTTTTAATTAAAGGATCGTATGCTAAAACACGTTCATTCGCATAGACACTTTCTGTTGCGCTCATTGCAACATTTTTTTCATTAATACTACTTTCATCAAAGACACCTTTGCTGGATACCTCAACATTAGGTGTTGCTGTCCAGCGATACCCATTTTCTGGTAATGGTGCAGTAAACCCATTTTTATTCGAAGTTAACGTTTCATGACGTCCGGTTACTGCAGGGTACATCAAGAATCGTTGTGGTGTAATAGGCAAAAACGTATCATCATTTCTAGCAATCATCGTTGAGCCATCAATTGTGGCCTTCTTACCAACTAAAATTGTTGTACATGCTTGTTCCATCATAAATAATTCACTCCTTCTCATTATTAAATACCCTTATAGTGTACAACTTTTATCTTCATATAAACATGCTATTTTTATATACTTTAAGAAACAGTTAAATCTAGTTTACAACTCTAGATGTAAATGCTAATATAAAGATATTACGTTAAGGGGGGTTATCATTTGAGCCAAAAAGTTCCATCATCTTTTTTAAATTGGCTAGATAGCTTAAAGAAAATTACATTACCTGATTGGCAAGATTTCCCGGAATTAGACCTTTATATGGATCAATCCGTGAAACTTGTTAATCAATACTTAGAGCCATTACACTTAATGCCTGTAACACCTACAATGGTCAATAATTACGTAAAAAAAGAAGTTATGTTTAAACCCATCAAAAAAAGATATCGCAAGGAACATTTAGCAGCAATCATTGTTATTACTGTTTTAAAATCTGCTTTTCCGTTAGATGTTATCAAGAATGGTATCGACCAAATTTTAGTCGATAACTCATCTGAAGATGCTTACATGAACTTCGCTTTAATTTTTAACGAACAACTTAAATCTTTAACCTTTGATACCAACTTAAAGCCCGTCACGACTGAAACAACAATCATTGAATTAGAACAACGAACGGCTGCAAGTGCCGTGATTAATCATATTATCAGTGAAAAATTAGTTATATTAATGAAGGAGGCCAATTAAATGATGAGTAAAGAAAAAATAGCAGTATTAGTAGATTCAGGTTCGGATATTCCTAAAGAATTTATGGAACAGGAACATATTTATATGGTCCCTATTTTAATTACATTCAGTGATGCAACTTACTTAGATCGTATCTCTATCTCACCTGCGGAAGTTTATGAACGTATGGAGACTGAGATTCCAACAACCGCAACGCCTTCAGGTGGCTCAATTAACGACGTTTTTGACCAAATTAAAGCCGATGGCTATACACATGTTATTGCAACAACGATCTCAAGCGGTTTGTCTGGTACTTATAATTCAATTAAAACATTCGCCAAATTATCATCATTAACTGTTGAAGTCATCGATACAAAAAATGTTGGTATTGGTGGTGGATTAGCTGGTATTTTAGCATCAAACTTAATTAAAGAAGGCAATTATTTTGACGAAATTGTCACAAAGGTTCAACTAGCGGTTGATAGAAGTAGTGTCTTTTTCTATTTACCAACCCTACACTATCTTCAAGTTGGTGGCCGTATTGGACGTGTCTCTGGTCTTATGGGGAATCTCTTAAACATCAAACCAATTATTTCATGTGATGAAAATGGTATTTATTATCCTATTGCAAAAGCTCGAGGCGAAAAAGCTGCACTAAAAAAATTATTATCACTCGTTGATGATAAGATTGGCGATTCTCTTCATTTCGATATAGCCGTTGCATATGGTAATAATGAGCCTTTAGCAGCAAGTATCTTCGAAACCTTAAAAACTAAGTATCCAAATGCTGAACATTTTTACTTTGGCGATGCATCACCTGCTCTTGGTGTTCATGCTGGCCCTGGTGTTATCGGTATTGGTGTTGAAATTTTAGACTAAAAATAAAGAAGCAAACCGATAAATACGGTTTGCTTCTTTATTTTTAGTCTAATTAGTTGCATACTTATTTTCAATTTGTTTAAGCATTTTTTTGAAATTTCTCTTCTTAAAGAAACTCATAAGAATACTCATGAAGGCATCATTCATTTGTTGCATCTTGCCTTTAGAAGTCATGACTTCTTTATAACTTAACAAACAACGTTTATCATCAATTACCTTAATATCGTAACTTACATCAAATTTATTACGATTGTTATCCGTTTGAAAATGATAACTTTCGTTTTCAACTATTTTTGTTACTTTTAAAGCAGCTGATTGTGTTTTTGAAAACTTTTTCGTGAACGCAAAACCCTCTAATTGATTTTTTGTTAATTTCTGACCTGTCTGATCTTTAATATCATATAGTACGGACTCCATAATTTGATCAAATAGATAATCTGCAGGCATTTTTAATTTCATTTCCATTTCCATCAGTCATTCGCCTCCATTTTTAGTCATTAAATCCATTTTGTTCTGTCATTTTTTTAAACCAGTAACCGCTCTTCTTAATTGTGCGTTTTGCTTCATTATCTAAATCAACACTAATAAATCCGTAACGGTTCTTGTAAGCATTTAACCATGACCAATTATCCATACATGTCCACATATGGTAGCCATGAACGTTACTACCTTCTTCAAGTGCCTTATGAACCCATTTCAAATGATCTTGAACAAATTCAATTCGATAATCATCATTAATTTGCCCATCTGCATTAATAAATCTGGCTTCATCTTCAACACCCATCCCATTTTCAGAGATGAAACAATCAATATTACCATAATTATCCTTAATATTGATTAGTGCATCATAAATTCCTTTTTCATAAATTTCCCAGCCACGATAAGGATTAACTTTTTTTCCAGGCATATCGTATACTGTATAAAAATCTTCAGGCATCCAGCCATTTTCACCTTCTGGTTCGGCTTTAATTATTTTCGCCGCTGCTCGCCTTGGTTGATAATAATTAACGCCTAATAAATCGATAGTATTTTCTTTAATAACATCTAAATCACTTTGATGATAGATTGGCATTAAGTCATATTCATGCAACCACTCAACAATATCTTGAGGGAAAGTGCCTTTAATTGCGGGATCTAAAAATGAACGATTAAAGAATCCATCAACAAATTTGGCTGCTTTAACATCTGCTGGATTTGTCTCATCTTTTGGATACGTTGGCATTAAATTTAAAATAATCCCAATTGTGCCACCTAAATTGAGTGAATGATACTTTTCAACTGCTTTAGCACTTGCCAATGCTTCATGATAAGCCACCTGGACACCATGCTTTAAATTACGTTCATCAGGTAAATGCCATCCATATAAATACCCACCCTCAACTGGAACAATCGGTTCATTTTGAGTAAACCATTTTTTAACGCGATCGCCAAATAATTTAAAACAAGTTTCTGCATAGTCCGTATACAAGTCTACAACTTCACGATTTAACCAACCACCATTTTCTTGTAACACCATTGGCATATCAAAATGGTAAAGGTTCATAAAAGGTTCAATTCCAGCGGCAATTAAATCATCTATTAAATGGTTATAAAAGGTAACAGCTTCAGGATTAACCTCTCCAGTGAATGGATTTGGAATCAAACGTGACCACTGAATTGAAGTCCGATATGAATTATGACCTGTTTGTTTCATCAAAGAGATATCTTCTTGGTATTTTTGATAAACCCTTGATGTATTTTCGGGTCCAACCTGATTAAAGAACTTTTCAGGGCTTGCTTGATACCAAGCATCCCAAATATTATCAGCTTTTCCATCTCCTGAAACACGACCTTCAGATTGTGGTCCACTCGCAGCTGACCCCCACCAGAAATCTTTTGGAAATTCATATTTAACCATAGTAAACTCCTTTATTTAACACAAAATCTCTTTACAGAATAACGTAAAGAGATTCGCTTTTATTTTATTTTTTTGCTGCTTCAGCTTCTGCTTCAGCTTTTTCAATTTGTTTTGTTGCTAAGATAACGAATGGTGCGTAAATTAACGCTGAGATAACCACATTAACTGCGGCTAAAACCCCACCAGCTAAACTCTTAGTTGCCAAAATCCCGCCAATTACTGGTGGTGTAACCCATGGGGGCATTACCGTTGCTGCTGGCACAATTCCAGTGGCGGTTGCAATATACGCAACAGTCACAAGTACCATTGGTGTCAAAATAAATGGTACGAACATAATTGGATTCAACACAATTGGAAGTCCAAACATCATTGGTTCATTGATATTGAAAATACCAGGAGCTGCTGATAGTGATCCAATCATTTTGTAAGGTTTATTTTTACGACCAACAATGAAGATGGCAATAATCAAACCAATAGTTGCACCAGTTCCACCTAAGTTAACAAATGAATCGAAGAAAGGTTTGTTAACGATAAAAGGAATTGTTTTACCTTCACTAAGTGCTTTAACGTTAGCTGCAATAGCAGGTGCGTTAATTGTTTGCATTAATGGATCAATCATATTAGCTCCATGTAAACCAAAGAACCATAAGAATGGTGCAATAAATGCTAATAATAATGCTGATGGATATGAATTTGCCAAGCCCATAAATGGTTCTTGAACAAGTTTGTAGAATGATGCAATAATATCAGTTACGCCGAATCCTTGGAATAATGTATTGATAAAGGCAAAGATTGTAACAACAATCATTGCTGGAAATAATGAAGCGAATGCTTTTGCAACAGCAGGTGGAACACCATCAGGCATGTTAACGATTAAATGTTTGTTACCACTTAAACGTTGGAATAATTCTGCTGAAACCAAACCGACAACAAGTGCAACGAATAATCCTACTGAAGACATCCCAGCTAATTGCAAACCACCTAAAGCGAAGAATGAAGCAACTGATACTGTACCAGCAGCCATACCATCTTTACCATATGATTTTGCAACGTTATGAGCTACTAAGAATGCAACGAATAATGACATAATACCAAAACTAGCATTCCAAACGCCTGCTCCTACACCCTTCCAGATTGGAACATCGTTAACTATTTTAGGAAATAGTCCGTCCATAAAATTTGAAAAACCTGGAATTGGTAAGTTATTAATTAATGTTCCCAGAGCACCTAAAATCATAAGTGGCATAATAACAACGAATGCATCTCGAATTGCCACCAAATGTCTTTGTGCCCCAATTTTTGAAGCTACTGGAATAAAGTGAATATCCATCCATTTTATAAATTTGTCCATGAGTAGTTCCTCCTTAAAGTTTAGTACTTATCCTATTTTTTTGTATAGATCTACTACCTCACCAGCTAAGTCTCTAAATGTAATCGCATTCATTAAATGATCTTGTCCATGAACCATTAATAAACTAACTGGTACCGGATCCCCTGAAGCTTCTTGCGTTAACATGGCTGTTTGAGAATGATGTGCTTCAATGAGTGATTTGTCAGCATCAGCTAACTTAGCAGCTGCGGTTTCAAAATCGCCTTTTTTAGCGGCGTGAATTGCTTCCATAGAATCACTTTTAGCGTTTCCACCATTAACAATCAGCCCCATGATTGTTTGCATTTGTGCATCATTTTCGTTCATATCTGATTACCCCTTTTATTTTTTATTTAATTAAGCTTTTAGCTGTTGCAAGAACTTTTTCGCCATTCATCATGCCGTAATCTTGCATATTGATAACTTCTACCGGAATATTTTTGTCAGCAACCTTTTTTTCAAATTCATCTTTCATAAAACGAACTTGTGGGCCTAACATTAAAATATCAACTGGTTTTGATTCAAGCATTGAATCTGCCTCTGAAGCACCAACTGCAAAGATTTCTGAATCATAGTTCTCTGCTTCTGCAGCCTTTTGCATTTTTGACACCAATAAACTTGTACTCATACCCGCTGAACAAACTAACATAATCGTTTTCATAATTTGCCACTCCTTTTTCTATTTATACTCTTATATACGCAAGTTCCATGCCAAAAATAAAGACCATCGAAAAGGCTTTAAGAAAGCGCTTTCGATGGTCTTTTATTTTATTTGCACACTACTAGTCACTATTACACACTGACTTTATTCAACGTATTACCCATAAAAATTTGGACAATATAGGCAACTTCATCATCTGAAATCTTAATATTATACATTTTTTCAACAATAATCAGGGCCGTTTTAACTATTTCCATCTGTAAATGATTCTCAGCTGAAAATTCTTGGACATTCTTAAACGGTTTAATTGATTGATTTTTCAATCTTGAATCTACTAGAAATGCTAGATGCATCATGATCCCTACGATAATCTCTGGATCAAGAACAATCTGTAAATCTGATTAAATTTTAATAATCATGGTTTGAATAGTATGAATTAAATCTGGGACAGAATTAACTGAATTAATACTACCTTCCAATGCATTAATTGTTTCTCGCGTTAAGTCGTTATCAGACAACATCCGCTGCAAAACTTGTAAGGTTTCATCATTAAAGATATCTAAAGCAGAAAAGAATGGCACTCTTTGGTAAGAAACCTCGACGGTACCAACAATTGCCTTCACATCATAATCGCGCATTAATGTATTAATGTGCTTTTTAAATGCATCTTTTTCTAAATATTGCATCCGAATTACTTTAACTTCGTCTTCGTTTACAATTGGCATAATACGATCATATAATCTTGCGGCGACACCTTCGCCGGTAAAACAAGCTACGATAACTGCTTTTTTCCTAGGATGCATATGGAAAAACTGCTCTTTTACAGACGATTCAAAAATATGTTGTGCATTTGCGTAAATATCTTCTAGTTCACGACCGGCAATCGCAATTCTTAATGATTCAAGCACAACTAACGTACTCGTCATTGAAACAGCTCGAATATTAATCCCTGTTTCTTCACCTAACATTGATGCAAAACTAGTTAAAGAGCCCATGTCAGTTAAAAGTAATAACCCTTTTTTCAATTGTTCCTGACTATCCAGTACATAATCTCGTACTTGATCATAAATTTCCGAAACATTTACATCAAGTGGCATATTAATTGCTTTTCCCTTTGTTGTACCAAGTAATTCTTGTGCTGTCTGTAACATAGAAGAAGCCGTTGATGCCCCGTGCATTAGCACGATGATACCGACTTTAATTTCATTTTGTTGTTTCTTAACACTTAAATCAGAGCTCAAAAACATTGTAATAAATCCAATTTCATCTAATGGAATTTCAATATCAAATTCATGTTCAATTTTATCTGCCATTTCCAGTGCAACACGAAAGGCTTTTGGATTTTTTTGTCGTAAATTATTTAAATCAGGATGAATAATTGCGACATTTTTCCTGATTCTTTCAATAGCACTAACAAGGTGTAATCCAAATGCAAATCGTGCATTTTCATTATATTTTTGCCCTAATTTATTCTGGGCTAAGTCATAAACTTCATTGGTAACCGTCCAAATATCATCTGGTAGTAACTCTTTTCGAACGCCTTCACCCGATAATTGTTCAATGTAATCTTTAAAATAACCTTTATCATCTGAATCGATTAACGTTTTAAGATTTAGTGATTTAAAATTCTGTTTATCAGTTTCACTCACTTTTTTATCAATTGTTTCATAAACCGTTGGTTTTTGATCGTTTTTTTCTACCGTTTCGCTATTTTTAAAAGTCACAACTTTTGTATTTTTTTCATTTGTTCGTTTCGCTAAACGTTCCATTAAGACATCAATTTTTTTATATTTGGATTTACCTTCCAAACGTCCTTTTTGAACATTCAATGGTAAGTCTTTTAATCTGATATATAACGAAGCCGTTTCATGCGTTCTAAAATACAAGAAGGCCTTTGCACAAACAACTTTAATATCCCTCTGAATTTGACCAATATTTGCTTCAGGCTCGTATAACATTAATGCAAGCATCGCATCTCGCTCAACAATAATATCTTGGCTCAATCTACCGACTTCTTGTTCAAAAAAATTCATGACTATCCCATAACGTTCATCAATTGTTCGTTTTGAGATAGGCGGTAATGTAATTGCCATTGGAATACGTCGATTAAATGTGCTCAAAAAATTTTCTGACGTTTCAGTCGTTGCCCCAATAATCTGTACACTCGCTTCTTTAGTAATTGAAGACTCTCCTAAAGGCCGATAAAACCCCTTATCAATAAAGGTAAAGAGCATTTCTTGTCCCTCAGGAGGTAATCGATGAATTTCATCTAAGAATAAAATACCACCGTTAGCTTTATCCATTAATCCTTTTTTATCTTGATCAGCACCTGTGTAGGCCCCTTTTTTAACACCAAATATATGCGCAAAAAGTAACTGTGGATTATTCGCATAATCCGCACAATTAAACCGGATAAAAGGCGCATCAGCCTTCACCATTTCTGATTCTAATGCAAACTGATACATACATTCAGCAAACAAAGATTTACCCGTTCCCGTTTCACCAAAAATAATTGTGTGTAGTCCTCTTGGTGGATATAAAATGGCTGCTTCGGCTTGTTGGATCATAACCTTTAATGAATCATTAGACCCGATTAACTTTTTGAAACTCATCTCTTTAACACTTTTATCATTAATTTCTTTTTGACGTGTTTCTTTTTCTTCAAGTGATGCCCACTGATAGAGAACAGGGCGCCCATCACTTTTTGTAACGTCACCATTTTTATATAAATCATTCAAATAACGACTCACATTTGCGCGATTGCAATTAAGCTCGTCTGCAATCTGTGTCGCATCCATCGCTATTTCCTTATTTTTTAAAAGATTATAAATATCATTTTTTCGATCTCCCAAGTTATCACTACTCCCTTACACGCTAAAAGAAAACGCTTACCACTAGTATACCGCAATCTTTTTTACATTTACACACTAATATTTGCTGGCTTACTTTTCTCCTTTTACACAGAAAATCATAACCTAAATAAAAAATCTTACTTTTCAGTAAGATTTTTTATTTACTCTGTAAATATTTTTTTAATTCTACAACACGACTAGCAAGTTCTTTTCCCATATCAGTTTCAGCAATTGTTTGTCTTTTAACTTCACTATCAATAATTCGTTTCACTGAAATAATATCTGTCCCATTTTCAATTGAATCCCACTTAGACGTAAAGGGTTGGTGAGCAACTAATTGTAAGCCATATGAATTAGAGAGCAGCGTATATCCACCAATTCCAGTAGTTGATTGGTAAGCTTTTGAGAAACCACCATCAATCACAATCATCTTTTTATTGGCCATAACCGGCTTGTGCCCACGCTTAACTGGTGTATGCCCATTAATTATTTTACCGTTATCTGGATTAAGCCCGAATTCTTCTAATATATGACGACAAAATGCTTCATCATGTCGTAATTTGTAATACGCATTTGGTATCTCAACTTGAACTTCTTCATCATTAATAAAGTAACGTTCAAAAGTTTTCATCGCATGTTTCCCAAATAAAGGCGATTTGGGTCCTTGCCATAAATACCAAAGTAAATCAGTTTCAAGGTCAGTAGATTTTTTAGGTTTAGCATAGCTTTTACGTAAATTATCTTCAAAAAAAGCTAATAATTCTGGTCCTGCATATGCTTTCCCTTTTAGCTCAAAGCCCTCCAATTTACCTTCTTGTGTAACTGGAATACAGCCGTGAACTAACAAGTTCCCATTATATCGTTTAAACATACTACCACGTGCCATCATAAAATCTAGATGTTCTCGTAATTTAGTCGCATGGATAAATGATTCTACTAATTTATCCATTATTTCTGACTCATCATCTGTTAATTTATACGGATCTGCCCAATCAACTGTTTGAAAACAAGTATCTTGTAGTGAATAATGTTTCCCATCGATTTCTATTTTTGACCCTTTGTTCCAAATCTTTTCTAAAATCGCACGATTTGCCATATCAAAATCAGGACGTCTTTTAATAATCTGTCCTTCTAATTTAAATTGAATAATAGCGATTGCCTGGTGTATTTTGGTCATTAAAAGTCGTTCGTCTTCTTTGATTTTTTCTTGTGCTGAATTAACTTTCGGTGAAAATGCTGGATTATCTTGATACGTTTTATCGGCAAATGTTGCTAAATGGCGTAAATTAATCCCATATGCATCTTCAACAATAGCTAAATTATTATATCTAGCACAAATTCGCAATAAATTAGCGATACATAAAGGCGAGCCAGCAGCACCACCTAACCATAAAATATCATGATTTCCCCATTGAATGTCAACTGAATGATAATCAAGAAGTGTCTTCATAATTTTATCTGGCGCAGGACCACGATCAAAAATATCCCCAATTACGTGTAAATGGTCAACGATTAACCTTTGAATCGTATACGCTGTAGCCGTTAAAAATGCTTCTGCTTGATTTAATTTAATTAAATTTTCTATTATACGATTATAATAATCTTTTTGATCAAGTTCATTGGAATTACTATATAATAATTCCTCTGTTATATACATAAAATCAGGTGATAGTGCCTTTCGTACCTTCGAACGGGAATATTTTGTTGCTGTCTTTTGTAACAACTCTATCATTCTGGCAATGGTATCTAAATACCACTGCTCCAATTCAGGTTGTGAAGTGAATTGTTGTTTTTTAGCAATTAGTTTTTCTTCTGGATAATAAATTAAGATTGCAAAGTCCTGTATACTCTCTTCAGTCAAACGGCCTTCAAAAATTTCTTGAATTTTTTGTTTAACATTTCCTGAACCATTTCTTAAAACATGTTGAAATGCGTTATATTCACCGTGAACATCACTAACAAAATGCTCCGTTCCTTTGGGTAGATTAAGAATGGCCTCTAAATTAATAATTTCAGTGACAATACTTTGTTTAGTCGGAAATCTTTTTTCCAATAACGTTAAATAATAGGGATTCATTTAAATGGCCTCCTTCATTTTATGATGCGCTTACAGTCACTATACCATGCCGGTTTGCCAATACCAATTACAACTTATTAAATGAGTCATATTATTATATATAAGCTTTTTTATAAACCAGCTACCTATACCAAAAAAGCAGACCAAAAGTTTTGGCCTGCTTCATTTATTCTTATTTAGTTTGAACAATTGCCGAAACTTCATTGGCTTTAACTGTCTCATTCAAATGATCAAACGTTATATTAGACACTTTATCCATATTCGTTAAAACGACCATCATCGTTGTTTCCTTACCAGCAGCTTTAATTGCGTTTAAATCAACTCGCGCAACTAAGTCACCTGGTTTAAGAGTTTCGCCTTCAGAAATAGTCACTTCAAAAGGTTTACCTTCTAATTGAACGGTATCAATTCCCATGTGTAATAGGACTTCTAATCCCGTTTCAGTCGTGATACTAATTGCATGTTTCGTTGGAAAGATACTTGCTACTTTACCAGCAACCGGTGTATAAATTTCGCCATTAGCTGGTTCGACTGCATAACCATCACCCAACATTTTTTCAGCAAAGGTAGCATCTTTAACATCCGAAATAGACATTAATTCGCCCTCTGCAACCGTATAAAACGTTTCACTACCAATAACCGTTGAATCATTATGATTAGCTGTAGCGCTTGATTTATCCGTCTCAGCCTGTAACTTTTCATTACTTAATGAAATAGAATCAGCCTTTGACTCATATAACTTACCAAGCTCGTCAGCAACAAATTGAACTTCAGTTCCAATAACGACTTGAATATTTGTTTTATCGATAACTTTAAACCCAGCAGCACCTGATGCTTTAAGTGCATCTTCATTAATATGGCTTGTATCTTTAACTTGTAGACGAAGACGGGTTGTACAATTATCAACGACTGTTAAATTATCTTTACCACCAATAGCAGCGTAAACAATTTGAGCTTGTCGTGCATATTTGTCATCCCCTAATTCAGGCGATAGTTGAATATCTTCAGTAATTGGTTCGCGACCTGGTGTCATTAAGTTAAATTTCTTAATGGCAAAATTGAATAGTGTGTAATAAATAATTGCCATCACAACACCTTGTACCAACAGCATTAGTGGCATATTAGCCATTGGTACACGTATACTCAAGACGTAATCAACTAAGCCCGCACTAAATGTAAATCCAGCTGTCCAGTGCATAAATGCGGCAAAAGCTAAAGATAACCCGGTTAATGCCGCATGAATGACGTATAAAGGCCATGCAACGAACATAAATGAAAATTCTAAAGGTTCACTCACGCCTGTGAAAAATGATGCAAATGCACCAGCTAGCATCAATGAGCCAACTTCTTTTTTACGTTCAGGTAAAGCATTTCGATAAATGGCATACGCACCAGCTGGTAGCCCAAACATCATGATTGGGAAAAATCCTGCCATGTACATACCTGTAGTTCCTTTAATTCCTGTATTACTCCAAAAGTTCCCGATATCATTAATTTTAGCAACGTCGAACCAAAATACTGAATTCAACGCTTGATGTAATCCGGTTGGAATTAAAAGCCGGTTGAAGAATCCGTATAAACCAGCTCCAACCCATCCAAGTCCAACCATAAACTTACCAAATGCAACTAACCAAGCATAAACAACTGGCCATGCAAATAATAAAGCTAAGGTAACAAAAATCATTACCAATGCTGACATAATGGGTACTAATCGTTTCCCACTAAAGAATGAAATAGCCATTGGTAACTTCACACTATGGAAACGATTATACATTGCTGCCGCAATTAATCCGGCAATAATCCCAATAAACACATTACTACTGATAGAACTAAATGCAGGATCAACATCTGTTACTTTTACTCCTAATAAAGCCGCAACCGAAGTCGGTTCCAACATTTTAACTGGAATTTCAAATGCAACAACACCAGCTAACGCAGCTGCGCCATCCTTGTTAGTCGACATTCCTAAAGCTAAACCAGCAGCAAATAATAATGCTAGATTACCTAGAATTGCGTTTCCGCCGGCCTGCATAAATGCCGCCGCAAACCAATCTTGTGGCAACCAAGTTCCAATTCCAACCAGTAATGCTGCTGCCGGTAGTACTGCGATAGGCAACATTAACGAACGTCCCATTCTCTGTAAATAACTTTTCATTTTTTATCCCCTTTTTTTCTTATAAAAACTATCATACAGGTTAGACCAAAAAAATTCAAATCAAATACAAATCAAGTGAAAAACGTGTATACAAGGCTTTAGAAAATAAATTAAACATCTATACCAATTTTATTTTTTAGACAAAAAAAAAGTTGCTTAATTATATTAAGCAACCAACTTTTTAGAAAACAAGCGTCCCCACACTAAATTTTCTCTTCGATATTCTGTGTCCTAATCAATAAACTCTTTGAATCATTTATTTACAAGACTTATTATGCCATGTAATTCCCCATAAAAAATATTAATATTTGAGGGTTAACTCGCAAATTTTGACATTTACAGCTTATTTACTGATATGACGGTCTTTTGTCCTTCTCGTAAGGGCAACTTCATTTAAAGTATTTAACGCTTTATTGTATTCAGGATTAAAATAAAAATCCATTGATGATAATTTAGCCATCGTCATTTGCATATTAATAGCTACTGACATGATATTAATCATATCTAAAATATCATGTTTCGAATAAATTTGTGCACCAACAATGACTTCAGTATCTTTCCTGTACACAACTTTTATAAGTATTTTGGAACCATTTTTAACGTAATCATATTGAATCTTATTTTCAATTGTATTGGATAGAACATCCAATCCGATATATGGTGCGTTTTCTTCAGTGACACCTGTCGTTGCTAAATAATGACCGAATAAGTTCATCCCCGCTGTTCCTTGCGTCGTTTCAACTTTAACAGGACTAAATAGACCCGTACAGTTATACGCCGCCACAATTGCACCTTTAATAGCGTTATTAACAAGAGGTTGATACTCTCGACGTTGGCTGACAGTTTGTTTAAATCCGGCATTATCACCTGCTGCATAGATGTCTTTATCACTTGTCTGCATGTAATCATTGATTTTAATGGTATTATTTTGATTAAGTTCAACAGCGTCTCTCAAAAAATCATTGTTAGGTTTTAATCCAACCGAAAAAACGACTAAATCACAGGCGATTTCTTGGTCAGTTGTCGAAACGCTAACTATTTTGTTATTCTCATCCACATTAATAGCATGAACATCATTTTTTAATACAATCTTTATCCCTTTTTCTCTTAAATCATCAATTATCCGATTACCAATTTCTTGATCTACGTACCGTGTCAAAACACCTCCCATAGCTTCAACTACTGTAACATCAACTTTTTCGCCTTTACGTCCCTCATAAATTGAGCTAGCTAATGCAAGCCCCACTAATCCTGCACCAACAATTAAAATACGCCTATTAGTTGGGCACAACTGTTCCATAGCCTTTTTTGATTCTTCTAAATTTTTATAAAAAACAACATTTTCATTATCTATCCCTTTAATATGTGGTTTAACAACCTTAGACCCATTAGCTAAAATTAATTTGTCATAGTTGCTGTAACTGTATTGTTTATCTGCATTAACAAAGTATAAACGTTTATCCTCCGTACTAACGTGCAACACTTCAGTACCAAGCATCAATTTAATACCTTCAGACTCTAACGCAGCAGGTGTCGCATAACTCGCTTCTTCTAAGTTATCAATAACCCCATCAAATAACAAATTAATTCCAGATGAGATATAGCTAACGCTATCTTTCATTTCCATAATAATTACTTCGGCATTTGGATCTGATTTTGAAATTGTTCTAGCGGCAGCTATCCCTGCGTGCGTTCCGCCGATAATGACATACTTCATTATTTTTCCTCCAAGCTTTGCGTGTTAATTTTTCTAACCTTATCAATTTCTAAAATTTCATTTACGACATCAGTAATAACTTGATCTGAACTAACACCAATTTCTGACATCACATATAATGGTGAATTAAATTGATCTTGGTTAACACCCATCCTATTTGTCACAATTAAATCATATTCTTTACCTTCTTGATAAATTTCTACTTGAGCGTTTAAAACGCTGCTTAAAACACGTTCCATAATGATTACGGTTAGTTTTTCCATAATTGGATCACGATTAATTAATAAGCCAATTTTTAAAACGTCATCAAACTCGAAGTTTAAAATATTCAAGATATATAAATACTGATTTTGTAGATAATATAAATCATCTGGCGAATTTAAGCCATCGAACTGTGTAACAGATTGATACGCCGTCAATAATTTTTGAATGATCTGCGAAAAGTCTTCTCGTTCTAATGATTTACGATTAAATTCCATAATTGTTCGATTATAACTAAAACTTTCACCTTTAAATATGGCTAATTTGCTGTATGAATTAAATAAATTATAAGAAATTTTTGAATCCCGTTTGAAGTAAGTATATTTCTCAATATCACTCCAAAAAAGACTAATTGCACTATTGATGGGTGTTTTTTTATCAATATCGTCATCTTTAATTTGAACATATAATTCAGAATCGTTTTTAATTAAATCAAATCCAATTAAAAAGTAATAGAACCCAACAGCATCTTCTTCAGAAAAGGAAAGTGAATATTTTTTTAAAAATCTAAAAAGACTTAATTTAACTTTACTGTATGCGAGATTATTTTTGATTAATTCACGAGAAATAGGCGTTAATGTCTGAACATGTTGCTCTTTATATGAATTAATTCGAATATAAATTTTAAGCCATAGAAAAACTCTAAGTTTCTCGTCGTCTTTCCATCCTAAGTCATATTGTTCATCTAAAACATTAACGTAATCGTTAATCGTCTCATTTCTAGATAAGAGTTCTTCGCGATCAGTGAATGGAACCACCCTAATGAAAAAAAGGTAATAAAAATAATTCAGTTGAATTTTAGTCCCAACTAATCGTCGATTTTTAATTTTTAGATCAAATCCTGCTAACGTTTCATTTAATTCTTTAATTCACCTTGTTATTGACGACCCACTGATATGTAATTCGTTCTCAAGATCAATTAAATTCAATGTTTCATTCGCATACAAATACATTATTATTTTGTATTTATACGATTCTCTTAAAAAATCAGTACTAATATTCGATAAATTTGTCGTACCATCTACTTCAAATTCAACGTTATTAGCGCTCACTTCAAAATGAACATGACCTGAAGCGGTAGCTTCCTCAAGCGTTATTTCAATATTTTTTAGGTACATTCGTAAAGAATTACCAGATATTTGGAGTAATTCCATTAATTTTTTCTTACTTAAATAACCACCATGTGTTTGTAATAGTTCTAGTATTTGGTTAAAAGTTCTTTCCTGCCCATCTAAAAAATCTTCCATATACATAAAAAAATCCCCAGCTTCACTTGACCACTTACCCAATACGATTAAAAAGGCCAATTTAATTTAATTCTATTAATATGTTACCGCGAAAAGTGATAAATTGGTATTAATAATTTTATTTTTAATTTTATTTAATTTACCCCTTGCATTTTCGGTATATACTTGTTATATTAAATGAGTAACCTAATCAATAAAACTTATTCAGTACCTCCCCCAAGGACTGAATACCAAAATCAATCCCCCAATTGATTTTGACTGTTTTACCCTTTTCGACACTGTAACTTATGTTACGATGTCGTTTTTTTTTGCCTAAAAATAAGTATTTACTCTTTCAAAACCTAACTTTATCAATGCTTATACGCTAAATATACCTAACTTCTTTATTCTCTTTTATTTAACATAATTTCGTCACACTTTCTTCATAATTACTTGTTATTATATAAACATACCTTAATTAAATAACTTTTAACTTTAATTTGTTCTCCCAAACAAATTAAAATGATAATTAATTTCTTCCCGAATATTAATTATCCCTACTCCTTTTAATCCATTACCTCTCCCAGGTAGTGGATTTTTTTTATTGGCCTTGCATAATTTCAATGATTGCTTGATAGTCTGAACCTGGCGTCACTATATGAACACCATTAAAAAGGTTTGATAACGATTCAATTAAATTTTGCGAAGCTGCAATACCGACCTTACGTTCATCATTTTGCAACGCCGCTTGTTTCAATTCTGCCATAAACTTATTTGGTAGTTCAATACCCTGAACGTTATCTTGAATAAATTGAGCACGCTCAAATGAAAGTATCGGCATTACACTGATAAAAATAGGTATAGCCACTTCATTAATGGTGATCCAATCTTTTAATCGCTGAACATTTGTCATATCAAATACCGGTTGCGTGATAATATAATCTACTCCTGAATGAATTTTTCGATTAATATCTTCAAATTCAAAATCTAAATTTATCGCATTAATATTAAATGCCCCACCAACTTTAAATTGTGATTTACTATTTAATTCACGATTAGATGGCGATATTCCTTGATTCATTTTTTTAATTGTTGTAATTAATTGTTGCGATGTTAAATCATAGACATTTGTGGCACCTTGTATTTTTGTAGGATTCCCTTTAATAATCATTAAATTATTTAAACCAACAGCACTTAATCCCATTAATTTAGATTCTAATCCGACTAAGTTGTAATCCCGTGTTGTTAAATGTAGGATTACTGGAATCTGTTTTTCACTAAGTTTATATCCCAATAATATATTTGAAACGCGGGGCATCCCTAAAGGATTATCCGTAATTGATAATGCGTCAATATCTAATTTCATTAGTGCGCTAGCACCTTTAAAAAAATTATCCAGATTAAGCGTGCTTGGCGTATTCCACTCAACTAAAACCGTTTTGGTCATTTTCACTTTCTCTATAAAATTCAAAATACCTTCCTCCAAATCAAATTTCATATCACCTTACAATGTTAATTGTAAACTAACAAAACTGTCACATGCCTATGTTTTAATAAATAAAGCCGTATACTATAAATATACACACAAGATACTTTGTGTGTAACTTAATTCTACTATAAAAAAATACGATTATATTTTAGTTTAATTTTTCATCTAGATCTAACCTACTCCCCCCAGAGTCTCGAATAGATTAGTATTTTCTCACCACTACTTTTAAAAGTAGTGGTGTTTTTTTTACATTTATAGTTTTTCTTTTTAACGTCATATTTTCTTCACATTTACTTGTTAGAATAACTTCATACCTTAATTAATAACTTTTAATTTTAATTTATTTCCCCGAATAAATTAAATAAGATGATCAACTTTCCCCGAAGTTAATCACCCTTACCCTTTTCCGACATTGCCTCCCCTTGTAATGTCGGTTTTTTATTTGCGTTCTATTTCTAGTAGTTGCTTTTTCATATTAATCCCACCGCGATAACCCCCTAAGCTGCCATCTTTTCTTAAAATACGATGACAAGGTATTACAATTAATATAGGATTACGACCAACTGCACTAGCAACAGCGCGAATTGCTTTAGGATAATCAACTTCTAAAGCTAACTCAGAATACGTTCTCGTTTCACCGTATGGAATAAGTTGAAGTTGTCCCCAAATTTCTTTTTGCAGCATCGTCCCACTCAAATTAAAATCAACGGGGATCGTAAATTTTTGAATTTCATGGTCAAAATAGGCTTGTAGTTCTTCAATTATACTTTTAAAAATCTTGTCATTCTCTTCGAATTTAGTTCTTGGATAAAATATTTCAATTTCACTTCTTAACCCATTAGGCGACCCAACAAAACTCAATCCTTTATCAGTCATCCCTAGCCAAAAATAATCCGTGCCATTAAACCAATTCATTAAGTACATGTCAAAATCTCCTATTCAATCCCAGACAAATTTGCGCCATGAACTTCTGCGATATTATATACGATGATAAATGCATTTGGATCAATCGTATGCACCTTATTTAACATTTGTTGATAATTTTGATTTTCAACAATAATCATCAACATTTCTTTGCTTTCACCTGAATAACCACCTTTAGCATCAAAGATTGTTAGACCTCTATCTATAGTTGTATTAATATCTTCTTTTAATTTTTTTAATCCCTCTTCTGTACTCATCACATATAAAACTTTTTTACGGTCCAATCCCGTTTCAATATAATTCATAATTAAATACGTGATTATTAAAGAAAAAATCGCTAAAATAAATGCTTCAGAACCCGAGACAAATATATTGAAAAAACACACAATACCATCAATTATTAATAGACTGGTTGCAGGTTTAATATTGAAATATTTTTTGATTATTAGTGGTGGAACCGTTGTTCCACCACTGGATGCATCAATTCGATAGAGAATTGATATTCCCACCGCAAAAACTGCGCCACCGACAATAACAGCTAATAATCTATCCTCGACAATATTTATTTGAGGCGTAATCGCTAAAAATAACGGTAATACAAAACTACCAATCATAATTTTTTTAGTCGTTGAACGCTCTAACATAAAATAAGCCAAGATCAATAGCGCCATGTTAATGCTCAATAATACAATCGAAACGTTCCAATTAAAAGCTGTTTCTAAAAGGATTGCAATACCAGTTGCACCACCAACCGCAACTTCTTGTGGTGCGTAGAAAAAATTAATACTTATTGCAATCATTTCTAACCCAATTAACATTAATAAAAATTGAATAACTTGTGGTTTCATCCTATTTATCATAAAGGCCCTCTTTCTGTTCTAAATTTGTAACCCCTTACTATTTAGCATACCGAATTTTATATCATAAAACAAATTTTCGATTTATGGCACAAAAAAAGCATCTCTAAACAGAGATGCTTTTACTACTTTATTCGAAACTTTCAGTTGTCATTGAAGCTTTGTATAAATCAATAACATCATTTACTGACATATCAACATAAACAGCACTATCTAATTTTCCAACTCTAACAGCTGATTCAGCCATTACTTTAAAGTTTGTTTCTTCATTGATGTCAACACCGGGTAACGTTGTTGGTACACCTAACGATTTAACCCAGTCATAAACTGATTGAATAGCTTTATCAGCAACGACTTGGTCATCATCATCTTGAATATGCCAAACATTGCGACCAAATTTAGCAAACTTAGAAACCGTATCCGCAGATAAAACGAATTTCATCCAACGAGGTGTTATAATACCTAGCCCAACACCATGAGTAATATCGTAGTACGCTGATAACTCATGTTCAATAGAATGGGATGTCCAGCCATCTTGATAACCTAATCGCATAATACCATTTAATGCCATTGTTGATGACCACATTAAATTAGCACGAGCATCATAGTTATCAGGTTCCGCAACTGCAATTGGTGCCCATTTAATAACTGTTCGCATGATACCTTCAATCATACCGTCAGAAACATCATTATTTTTTTCTTTATCAAAGTATTGCTCTGTCAAATGAGAGAAAATATCAATTGAACCAGCAGCAGTCTGCCATTTTGAAACACTCATTGTTAATGCTGGATCCAAGAATGAAACAGCTGGTGTTTTGGGACCAAAACTACCTATTTTTTCATTTGTTTCTGGATTTGAGATAACTGATCCAGCATTCATTTCAGTACCAGTAGCTGCTAACGTTAAAATATCGACAAAAGGTAATTGATCAATTTTGAAACGTTTTGAGGGGTCTAATGATAAATCCCAAGGATCTCCTTCATAAAATGCTGCTGAAGCAATCATTTTTGAAGCATCAACAACAGAACCACCACCGACAGCTAAAATAACATCAATTTTATTTTCTTTAGCTAACTTTTGACCTTCACGAACTGAACCCACTTTAGGGTTTGGTTCGATTCCTGCTAATTCAACAACATTTAAATCACTCAAAATTTTCTTTACTTTGTCATATAAACCTGAACGTTTAATTGATCCACCACCATATGTTAATAATACATTGGGACCAAATTGTGCAACCGCATCATGTAATTCTGTTTCGATACGATCTGAACCAAATCGAATATCAGTTGTATTTTTAAATTGAAAATCTTTCATAAATATAATCTCCTTTGTATTTTGAAGTTATAGTCAAAGTTATTTCAAATGAACAACTACATTATAACCCCTTTAGGCGATGTCATTCCAATACAAGCCTTTACTAAAAGAAGATTCACCATTTTACTGGTGAATCTTCTATAAATATAAACGATTATTGTGTGACTCTTTTAGCTTCATCTTTTGCATGAATCATGCTTAAAATTTTTCTTGAAATTGGTCCAACAATAATTAGTTGTAACGGTACCGCAACAATAATATTGTGTCCAACAGTAGAAAGATAAGCAGACCAGAAATGAGCAGGCATACCACCTTCAATAAGTAACCCATAAAGTGACATAAAAGCGACCATTCCACAAATCATCATTCCTGAGATTGCGAGAATCATTTGCCACATTTTATCATGATTAAGAGGTAACTTATCAGCAATTGCCATCGCAATTTTACCGACAACTAAAACATCTAAGATAAAAGCAACAATAAAACCAGGAATGAATCCAAGTAATAACGTCACAAGACCTAGTTTTCCGACTAATAATAAATTGTATGCACTCATAACGAAAACCATCATCGAGCACATTAATGTTGTAAAAATAATTCCTTCTTTTGCATTTGTTGGCATATATCATTCTCCTTAATAACTTTAATAAAATATAATGTTACACAAAATAACTCACTGTCATAAGTCTTTTTTTTGAATATTAAAGCATTCTCATTGTAAGCGATTAAATCGATTGATTGTGCTACCAATTACATTACGTTATACTATATCCATAACGATTAAGGGGAGATTTCTATGTTAATTGCACTTATATTATCTTGGATTGTTGCACTTGAACACTTATTTATTATGATTCTTGAACTATTTTTCTCAACTAGTTCAATCGCTCAAAAAGCCTTTGAATTAAGACCAGAATTTTTAAATCAGAAAGAATCAAAAGTATTAATGGCTAATCAAGGGCTATACAATGGTTTTATTAGTATCGGTCTAATGATTGTACTTTTCATTCTAACTGGTGCTGCGCTTAAATCAATGTTGTTGCTTTTTACAGGATTTGTTTTTATTGCTGCTGTTTTTGGTAGTTTAACATCTGCAAAAAAAATAATTTTAGTACAAGGATTACCTGCATTACTGGCCTTTATCGCAATTACTTTAGCTTTATAGACTAACTAAAATAACGTTAATCATTAAGATTAACGTTATTTTTTTACGCTATTTAATTTTTAACGCTTCAAGTTGAACCTCAATATCAGCTAATTTAACATCAGCCTCTAAAAGAGATGCAGCAGTATAAGCACTTTCGATTAAAGCTGTATCGTACAGATGAACTTTTTTATCTGTGAATTCCATGACCATATTTAAATTCATCTTAGCACTTCCTAAATCATAAAAAGCTAACAACTCATCGGCACTATTTTCGTCAAAAGCTGCTTGGATTTTATCAAATGATGTACCAACTCCGTTATCATCAGTCCCACCAGCTGTTGTGATTGAGACACTTGCTGCAACTTGATCTAATAGTCGCTTGATACCTTCTGCAATTTCAGGAACATGCGATACAATTACAACCCCATATGTCATACTAGCACCCCCGTTTCCAGTAATGCCTCAAATAAATAGCCACTCGACATAGCTCCTGGATCAACATGACCGACAGAACGTTCTCCGAGATATGATGCACGTCCCTTTGTTGCAACAAGCTCTTTGGTTGCTTCAACATCTGCTTGTATTTTTTCAACTGTTATTTGCTTCATTTTAATATCCCCTAAAACTGGATTCCAAACATCAATCATGGTTTTAGCTCCAACATCTGAATCACCGCGTCTTTTAATACCATCTAGTCCCGCAGCTATTAATTTAGCTGGATCATTTGTTTCTTTACTTAATTTAGACATTTCAATAAAAGCCGTTCCATAAAGTGGCCCAGAAGCACCACCAACAGATTTAATAAAGGCCATTGCGACACTTTTAAATAAGTCTGATAAGGATTCAAATTTTTGATTTTTTAATAAATCTTGAATTGTTTCGGCACCACGAGCCATATTATTTCCGTGGTCTCCATCACCAATTGGTGTATCTAGCTCACTCAAATAAGCTTTATTTTCACTTATTTTCTCTGAAAAAATCTGGAACCATTCTGTTGTATTTTCAATTGTTAGCATTTTATTATCTCCTCTTACCAAGCGATTGTATCTACCGTATAATTTAAATAAGAAAGCCATTTATCATCTTCAATTTTAAATAATGTCAAAGAAATTCCAGCCATATCTAATGATGTCATATAATTACCGACCTTTGTAAATGCGACATCGACTTTTTTATTATTTAATTGATCAAGCGTATCGTTCATAAAAATATATTGTTCCATTAACGGTGTTGCTCCTAATCCGTTAACTAAAACGGCATATTTATCATCAGATTTCATATCAAATGCAACTTTTAGTTTACTTAGTAACTCTTCAACCAATTCCTTAGAAGGTTTTAATTTTTCACGACGATATCCGGGTTCACCATGAATTCCTACGCCATATTCAACTTCATCATCTGCAAGTTCAAATCCTGGTTTACCAACTTCTGGGACGGTCGCACCACTCAATGCAATCGCAATTGTTTTAATATTTGGCATCACTTTTTTAGCAAGTTCATCTATTTCATCTAATGTAGCTCCTTGATCTGCAGCAGCACCCAATATTTTATGCATGAACACTGTTCCCGCAACACCACGTTTTCCTTGTGTATATAGACTATCTTCAACTGCAATATCATCATCTACAACAATTGATTTCACTTTAATTTCATCTATTTCAGCAAATTCTTTGGCCATATCAAAATTCATGACATCGCCGGAGTAATTTTTCACAATACAGAAAACACCTTTACCGTGATTAGCAGCTTTGATTGCTTCATAAATTTGGTCTGGCGTGGGTGAAGTAAAAACTTGTCCAGCAACTGCACCTGACAACATACCGGGACCTACAAAACCAGCATGGGCAGGTTCATGTCCACTTCCACCACCACTAATGAGTCCAACTTTATCTTCCATCGATGCCACATCACTTCTAACCATAGCTTCCGTACTATCAATTTTACGTAGGTATTGTGGATAAGCCTTAACTAACCCATTAACCATTTCACTTACAATATTTTTTGGATCATTAATTATTTTTTTCATAGTATCCCCTTTTCTGTCTGTTTTAGGTACTTCTCCATTATATTGCAAACGTTTACAAATAACCAATTAAACTAGCTTTTATTAATAATTCCATGACCATTCAATTCTCAAGACACAAAAAAAGAGTTTCCAAAATCATAACGATTTTGAAAACTCTTTTTGAAAGAACTAAATAATAAATTATTTAGCTGCGCTTGTACCGAACCATTCAATACGATCTTCAACAAGATCAGTGATTGCTTTTGTACCTGGTGCAAATAATTTACGAGGGTCATAACCTTTACCTTGTTGGTCTTTACCTTCTTCAATATATTTACGAGTAGCAGCAGCGAATACTAATTGACATTCAGTATTAACGTTGATTTTTGAAACACCCATTTTAATAGCTTTTTGGATTTGGTCTTTAGGAATACCTGAACCACCATGTAATACAAGTGGTTGTTCGATTACAGCAGCTAATTCAGCTAAGCGATCGAAGTTTAAACCAGTCCAGTTAGCTGGGTATTGGCCATGAATATTACCAATTCCACAAGCTAAGTAGTCGATTCCTGTTGCAGCAAGTTCTTTAGCTTCGTTAACGTCAGCTAATTCACCAGCTCCGACAATTCCATCTTCTTCTCCACCAATTGAACCAACTTCTGCTTCAACTGAGATACCTTTAGCATGTGCTAAAGCAACGATTTCTTTTGTTTTTTCTAAGTTTTCTGCAAATGGTAAATCATGACCATCAAACATAACTGAGTTGTAACCAACTTCGATACATTCTTTAGCAGCTTCAAAATCACCATGATCTAAATGCATAACAACGGGAACAGTGATACCCATTGATTTAATAGTGTCTTGAACAAGGTGTAAAGCTAATTCATATCCACCCATATATTTTGCAGCACCCATTGATGTTTGGATTAAAACTGGAACACCTTTTTCTTGGGCTGCAGCAAGAATACCGCGAGTCCATTCTAAGTTGTTTGTGTTAAAAGCACCAACAGCGTAATGACCTTCACGAGCAGCGTTAAACATACTTGTACCATTTACTAATGACATTTGAAGTCCTCCTAGATAAATTACAATACGTCTGTATTGCATTTTTTAATACAGGTACATTTTAGCACATTTAATCATCAGATAAAACTTTCATTTTTTAAATAAAACTAATTATCAATAATTTTAATATAAAGGCAACCGTTCATCATTGATTTAACAGACTTACACACTAACATCTTCAAATTTAAATTCATTGATATTAATTAAACCCATATCAGTTATTTTCAATTCCGGTATCACCGCTAACGACATAAAGCTTAATGTCATCACAGGATCCACCGTATCATTAATGCCGAGCTCTCTATAAGCAACTTTATTAAATAGTTCAAGCTGTTCTGATATCCATTCTCCAGATTGGTCACTCATCAATCCGCCAATTGGCAATGGAATTGATATTAAAACTTTGTTATCTTTTGTCAGGACCATCCCACCTTGAATATCTTTCAAAGTCTCAATTGCCAACGCCATATCTTGATCATTAGTTCCTGTTGTAATTAAATTATGTGAATCATGTGCAATAGAAATAGCAATTGCCCCATGTTTAATACCGTAATCTTTCAAGACACCCGTGAAAATATTTCCCGTTTCATGGTGCCGTTCAATAACTGAAATTTTAGAAACTGGAATACTTGAATCGTAGATAAAATTACCTAGTTCATCACGACTAACATTAATTTCTCTATCTATTGTAATTGCTTCGTTAGGAATTACTTCAATTGCATGAACTCTATTACTTGTTAGAGGCAGAACTAATTTTTCTTGACTAAAGTTAGCTAAATGGACTGACGATTGGACACTATCAATTGTATAGCTTTTAGTTTCTAGTAAATATTTTCCCTCTTCAGCAACTTTTTCACCAGCAATATAGACACTTGAAATTAGCATATCCGTTAAATCACTAATAATTGTTAAGTCTGCTCTAAGTCCAGGTGCAATAGCACCTCTATCTTTAAGCTCACAACACTCAGCGGTATTAAGTGTCGCCATTTGAATGGCAACTAAAGGATCTATACCTTCTTCGATACAAATTTTCAAACTATTATCTAAATGACCCTTTTCAATAATTGTTTTCGCTTGGACATCATCTCCACATAGAATGGCCCTTCTAGAATTAGTGGTTGTGACACCTTTTAATAGTGTTCTTAAATTATGCGTGACAGATCCTTCACGTAGGAAGACGTACATACCACGGCTTAATCGATTTTGCATTTCTTCAAGGGTTGAGCATTCATGATCATTTTGAATTCCTGCGGCAATATAGGCATTTAAATCTTTGTCATAAACTTGAGGACTATGCCCATCAATTCGTTTATTTAAATTTTTTGCGACCAGTAATTTATCTAAAATATCACTCTCAGCATTAATCACACCAGGGAAATCCATAAATTCAGCTAAGCCACTTGTCTCATTATTCGTGAGTGGTTTAATCATGTCTTTGGCCGAAATAACCGCTCCAGAATTTTCCATTTTTGTTGCTGGAACGCATGAAGGCAGCATGTATTGGATATTAAGGGCTGTTTCTTTAGCTGCATTAATCATATAGTCGAGTCCAACTAGGCCCGCTACATTCACAATTTCATGTGGATCTGCCATGACCGTTGTTGTCCCATGCGGCGTTATTAAACGGCCAAACTCTTCTGGTCCAACGTAGGCAGATTCTATATGAATATGTGGATCAATAAATCCTGGTGAAATATATTGACCATGAACATCAACCGTCTTATCCCCATCATATTGGCCACCGATTCCAGCAATAAGGCCATCAACAATTGCGACATCCCCAGTCATTACCTGTGCATTATAAACATCAATAATTTTGCCATTAGTTAAGACTAAATCAGCAGGAATTCGGCCAGCAGCAACATCAATTAACTTCTTTAAATTTTCTTTTTCCATCATAACTCCTTATCCTTTAAGAGATGATATCTTAATAATTGGATCAACTATTTCTAAAGCGACACAATCTACCATGCCTAAATCAGTAATTGCCAAATCTGGAATTGCCGTAATTGGTAAAAATGACATATAAAATATTGGATCAGGTAAATCACTACCCATTAAATTTGACCCTTTTCTTAGCGCAATTTCGCCAGTTTCAATTTCACTTGGTAATAAGTCGCTCATGATACCACCCACAGGTAATGCTAAAAATGAAATAATTTTTCCATCAATAACAACAATTTGACCACCGCCTGCTTTAATTAATTCATTTGTAGCAATCGACATATCATTTGCATTGACACCCATAACGACAATATTATTATCATCAGGTGCAGAAGATGATGCCATTGCCCCTTTTTTCAAGCCCCATCCAGATGTAAATCCAAGTGCCTGATTTCCATTTTTACCAAATCGTTCTAATACAGAAACTAAAGCGACATCTTTTTCTGGACTAGGTTGTACGATATTATTTTCTATCGTTAATTCAACATCTTTTCTTTTTCGAACAAAAGCACCCTGACTATTAATTGTTTGGACAGTTGCCATTCCTACTTTTTCATTAACTTTATATTCAAAATCTTTTTCAGAGGTTAACTCATGCTTCAACTGGCCTTTAAATAAATTACTTCTGATTGGTGCAATCAACATTTCACTTATTTTTTTATTTTTGGCAACAACTTTGCCCCGACTAATAACCATTTCTACATTAAATGAACTTGGCTGATCAACAATCAATATGTCAGCAAGTCTTCCTGGCGATACAGACCCAACTTGATCATCAATTCGATAAGCTTCAGCACTATTTATTGTTGCCATTTGAATTGCTGTAATTGGTTCTACACCTGCTTGAATAGCTAATTTAACAAGGTTATCAAGATGTCCTTTTTGTAAAATATCAGATGCAGTTACATCATCTGTACAGAAACTAACATGTCGTGCAATTGCTGGATTAACTTCAGTAACTGCTCGAATATTTTCTGCCAAGAAATGTGTAACGGATGATTCCCTGATTAAAATATTCATCCCATTCCGTGCTTTTTCAACAAGCTCCTCATGACTATAACTTTCATGATCTAAGCGAACACCACTTGCTAAATACTCATTCAATTTCAATCCGGTTGCCATTGGTGCACAACCGAAAATGGGTTGGTGATTATTTTGTGCGTGAACCAACGTTTTTAACGTATCTTCATCTTGTGTTTCAACAGCTTCTCTAACCGTTTCCCAGATACCGTAACATTCTGTCCATTTTTGAATTGTTTCTTGAACATCTGAATCGATGTTAAAAGCAATTGTTGATTTTGGAATTGTATATGGTGTCTTATATGGTGCACCCCAAAATAAATTAAGCGGTAATTTTTCTACCTCTTTAAAAACTTCTTGAACACCTTCTAGTCCGGCAACTGATATTGTTTCATCTAAACCAGAAATAATACTCGTTGTTCCAAAAGGTACAACAGCATTAGCAAAACTTGTCATACTCATTTTGCTACATTCAACGTGAATATGTCCGTCAATTAATCCTGGCGTTATATACTTTCCAGTTGCATCTATATGTTCCGTATCATTGCCGATATAAGCTTCAATATTACCTATCGCAACAATTTTCTCTTTATAGATAGCTACATTTGCTTGATAAATCTCACTTGTCATAACATTAACTAACTTGCCATTTTCGATTACTAAATCTGCAGGAATTTTTGCTGCACCTGCAGAAATATAGTCTTTTAACTGTGCTAACGTCTGTGTCATTTAGTTATCCACCCATCAATTTTATATGTTATTGAAGAATATTTAATACGTAAAGTAAGAATAGGAATACAAAGAACAAGATATACATTACAGGCCCGATTTCTTTTCTACGACCTGCTGCCATCATTGTAATTGGGTATAATACGAAACCAAAGGCAATACCATACGAGATGTTGTAAGTTAAAGGCATTCCGACAACCATTAAAAATGCTGGTACTGCTACTTCAAATCGACCCCAATCAATACCCTTTAATGATTGTGCCATTAAAATACCAACAACGATTAAAACGGGCGCCGTCACTTGTGATGTCACAACTGTCAGAAGTGGTGAAAAGAATAAACTTAGAACGAACATAAACCCGACAACTAATGATGTCAGTCCAGTTCTTCCCCCAACTGCAATTCCAGCTGATGATTCAACATAAGCAGCAGTTGGTGTTGTTCCCAGAACAGATCCGGCTAACATTGAAGCAGAATCAGATAATAACGCGCGACCAACTCGTGGCATTTTATTATTTTTCATAAATCCTGCTTGAGTAGCTAACCCGATTAAAGTTCCCGCCGTATCGAAAAAGGCTACCATCAAGAATATTAAAACAACAGACCAAAGTTGAAGTGAGTTAATTTTATGTAAATTTTCAACCCCTACTCCAAATGTTGGTGCCAAACTTGGAACAGAAGAAATAATATGTGTTGGTAATTTGATAAGTCCCATAACTAACCCTAAAATAGTTGTCGCAACCATTCCAATAAAGATTGAGCCAGGAATTTTTTTAGCCATTAAGATAACAATCACAACGAGTCCAAAAATTGTCAGCCATGTAGTTGGCACCGTTAGTGAACCAATCGCGACCAATGTTGATTGGTTTCCAATGATAAGTCCACCTTCTTGTAATCCAACAAAAGCGATAAACAACCCAATACCTGCGGCCATTGCTAATTTTAAGTCATGTGGAATTGCATCTATCACAATTTCACGAATTTTAAAGAACGTAATAAGCATAAAGATAATTGAGGCAACCACAACACCGGCCATTGCCGTTTGCCATGGAATACCCATTCCAATAACAACTGAATAAGTAAAGAATGCATTGTCACCTAATCCTGGAGCAATTGCGATAGGATAATTAGCTAAGAATGCCATCAAGAAACAACCGAACGCGGCAGATATTGCTGTTGCTGTAAACACAGCTCCTTTGTCCATACCCGCAGCGCCCAAAACTTGAGGATTAACGAATAATATATAAGCCATAGATACGAAAGTTGTTAATCCAGCCATTGATTCACGTTTAACCGTTGAACCTGACTCATTAATATGAAATAACCGATCAAAAATACCTGATTTTCCCTCTGTATTATTCATGCAATATAATCTCCCTATGTTGTGATTTTTTATATTATGTACAGTATATTACGCGAATTAAATAAAAAATCAATACAAAATACGCACTTTTGTAGATTTATTAACATTTAAAGTTCGTGTTTTGACTATTTTCAAAAATAAAAAAACTGTTAAAAAGGTTTTAACAACCAATCTAACAGTTTTTAAGTGCTAACTAACTTTTATATTTTTTTAATTTCCGTAAGGATTATCGATTAATTTAGTACGTTTAACTTCATCAATATTATGCGTTCCAGTTAATTGCATTGTTAATTCTAATTCATGTTGGAAGTAATTAAAGACATTTTGAACACCTTTATGACCACCAAGTGCCAAGCCATAAACAACTGGGCGACCGATTGCAACTAAGTCTGCACCACTTGCTAAGGCTTTATAAACATGAGCTCCACGTCTTACACCACTATCAAAGACAACAGGCACACGCTTATCAACAGTTTCTGCTACTTCTTGAAGTGCATCAAATGCAGCGATTCCGCCATCAATTTGACGACCACCATGATTTGAAACCCAGACGCCACCAGCACCTGAATTAATTGCAACACTTGCATCTTCTCCACCTTGGATTCCTTTAACAAAGACAGGTAAACCTGAATATTCTGCTAAGAATTCAACATCTTTTGGACTTAAGCGTTGCTTTGCTGAACCATAAACAGCATCCATTGTTTGACCAACACCACTTTGATAAGCTTGAACAATTGGCATTGCTAGTGGGAAAGTGAATCCATTACGTTTATCTGTTTCACGATTACCACCAACAGTTGCATCAGCAGTTAAAACAATTGCTTTAACCCCATTAGCTTTTGCTTCATCCATAATATTACGATTAATACCATCGTCTTTACTCATATAGAATTGGAACCATTGTGGTTGACCATTAGCTTGACTTGATATTTCTTTAAATGATTTCGTTGCAAATGAACTTGCTGTGTAGATTGAACCATAATCTGAAACACCCTTAGCGCTATCAATTTCACCTTTAACATGAGCTAATGCATGTGCAGCAACTGGTGCCATAATAATAGGCGATGTGATTTCATCTCCGAAAATAGTTGTTTTTGTATCGGGATGATCAATTTCTTGTAACACTCTAGGTCTAATTAGTTTATGATTAAATGCCTTTATATTTTCTTCTAAAGTATACAAATCTCCAGCTCCACTAGAGATATAACCAAATCCACCCTTTGGAATAATCTTTTCTGCATCTTTTTCTAAATCAAAAGCATTAATAACGGTAATATCTTTTTCTAAATCGCTTGTAATGTAATCTGTCATATTAAACTCCCCTTTTATGTTGCACCCAACTTATCTTGTCTAAATAATAGCACTGAATAAAGCATTGTGCAAGCGTTTGCACACATAACTACTAATATTTTTTTATCTATAAATATTAACTACTACTAACACTATTCTATTAATTAAAAATGAGATAATTCACCATTTAATTAGGTAAATTATCTCATTCCATTTAAAGCTAAATATCGTTACGTCTATAGTCCATTAGTCCATGACTAATTTCAGCTGTTTGCCCATATACCTTCGTATAAAGTTGGTATAATTTTCCCTATCTCATCCCTATAAATAATTCAATTTTCCTCTAAAATCTTCAATACTTTGGTACCCTTTTTCTGCCATAATTTCTTCTAGCTCAGTTGTTAGTCGTTCAAAAACAGCGGGTCCTTCAACCATCAACGCTGTTCCAACTTGCACCATACTTGCTCCACATAGAATATGTTCAAAAACATCTTTACCAGTTTGAATGCCACCAGTTCCGATTACTTGAATATTCTTATTTAATCGTTGATAGAACGCATGTACATTAGCTAAAGCAGTCGGCTTAACATATTCGCCGCCAATACCACCAAAACCTTGCTTGGGTTTAATAACGACCGTTTCTGTATCATCATTAATATATAGTCCATTCCCAATACTATTGATACTATTGACATAAGACAATGGATATTTATTTAAAATAGCAGCCATTTGATCAAAATGAATAATATCAAAGTACGGTGGTAATTTAACTCCTAACGGTTTGTGATAACTATTAAAAACAGCTTTTAATATCGCATCAACTGTTTCAAAGTCATAACCCGTTTGGGGCTTTCCTGGTACATTAGGACAAGATAAATTTAATTCAACAATTCCTGCAAAATCTGAATCTGTTACTTTTTGAAGTAACTCGAGATCTTCCGCTAGATTAAAACCCGTAATTGATAAAAAGTATGTTTTACCAGGATGGTTTATCTGATTTTGAGAGACAAAATCTAAATAGTAATCAACGCCATTATTTGGTAAGCCCATTGAATTAATACTACCGAATTCTGTTTCAAAATAACGAGGTTCTGGATTACCCTTACGTGGTTGAAGCGTGCCACTCTTCGTTACAAAAGTTGCCGCCTTAGAACTTTCGACGGCAAGTAATTCGTCGCTATCCATACAATAAACACCCGATGCATTCATCATACAATTATCAAAATTTGAACCCGCTAAAGTCGTTGCTGTTGAAATCAAAAAAATCCCTCCTTCATATTGATACTAGTATACCTTATCAAAATTCAAATTGTTACTTTTTTCACAAAAAAAGACAGCGATATCATTCGCTGTCTTAAACGTTTTATTTTAAAATAATTTGGTAAGCATATCGTGCTGAGTTAACGCCATCTTCCATATGAATGATACCTTTATAATCAAATCCATTTGAGGTAATGACATGTTGCATCCCTTTATTTTCAGGATGTGTATCAACGCGAACATCTTTGTAACCCAATGATCTCGCAATTGTTAATAAGCCTGAAATCATTTTTTCTGATAAACGTTGACCTCTAAATTTTGAAGAAACAGCAACTCGATGAATAGCCGAATAACGTGCTTGTGGGCCATTAATCCATTCGCCATCTTCAATGTTAAGATACATAGGATCTATTCCTAGCCAAAGTGCAGCAGTTCCTGCGATTTCATCTCCAACCATTAAGACATAAGTCAATTGATCTTTAATATCTTGTTCTAAATGGTTCGCCGCCGGGTAAGCACCTTGCCATTGGTCAATTCCCTGTTCTTTAAGGTAAGCTTTTGCTTCCTCAATAATTCCTGTAATTGCTGGTAAGTCTTCTGGCGTTGCCAGTCTTAAGTAAGATACAGTCACTGTTACACATCCTTTATTATGCTTAATCTATTCGTATAAATACGATTGAAAAATTATTATATCGCATAATTTATCAATATACAATAAAAATACCCTTTAAAATTTACTATAAAAAACCTCTATTATTGAATTAAAATTCAATAATAGAGGTTTAACTTAATAATAAATTATTTCAGACATTTAACCTATGCTACAGCTAAGAATAACCCTGCGGCAATCACTGCGCCAGCAAATGGTCCGAAAATTGGTACCCAACTATATGACCAATCTGATCCACCTTTGTTCGCAATTGGTAAAATAGCATGTGCAATACGAGGACCTAAATCACGGGCCGGATTAATTGCATAACCAGTTGTCCCACCAAGTGAAAGACCAATACCAACAATTAAGATACCAACAACGACTGGTGTTAAACCATCTGTAAAGTTACCTTTTGTGAATGCTAGCAAACTAAAGATTAAGACAAATGTCCCAATTAATTCACTTAAAAAGTTATATAGATTACTTTTTATTGCAGGAGCAGTTGCGAATGATCCAAATATTGCATCAGAATCTTTCGTCTCTTTCCAATGTGGCATGTATTGAACCCATACCAGAAAAGCACCAACGATACCACCAGCAACCTGGACAACCATATATGGTAATACAGAAGACCAAGCAATCTTACCAACAATTGCCATTGCCAAAGTTACAGCTGGATTCAAATGTCCTGGTCCCATAAAGGCTGACGCATAGACACCCAAGGTTACGGCAATTCCCCAACCTAATGTGATTGCAATCCAACCAGCACCTTCAGCTTTTGACTTACGTAACGAAACACCAGCAACAACCCCATTACCTAATAATACTAAAATCATTGTGCCTAAAAATTCACCCAAAAGTTGCGTCATAAGACTTGTTGTCATCACACTCACCCCTATTTTTGATGGTTATTTTAAGTAATTCATATCTGATTCTGCAATTGTTGCATCTAAATCTGCAGTTTGTTTTGCTTTTTCTTCTTTAGTCCAGCTATAGTAACTTGCCATTTCGTTAATTACGCCAACTTTAACAGCATCTAATGTATCGCGATGGAAAAGAATATGGTTAGTACGACGCATTAAGTAATCAGTTGGTGTTAACGTCATTTCTTCTTCCATTGAATAGTGAAGACTAGCTGTTTCACCTAAAGAAAGTCCTTCTGCTGCTTTAACGTGAGTCATTTGACTAAATACACGTGCTGCATTTGAACCAAATAAGTTAGCAAATACTGTAGCTTCTTCTTCAGTCAACCCATTGTCCATTCCTTGTTTTGCGAAGAAACTAATTGTTGCTTCAACGTTGTTAGGATCAATATCACCACCTGAAACAGGTAAGTTTTTAGAATCAATCGCATTGAATTCTTGACTATAATTATCTTTCAATAATTTTGTAATTGCAGCCATGGCACCGGCAGCCATCTTACGGTAATCTGTAATTTTACCACCAGCTAATGTTAATAAGCCATCTTTTGAAATAGTCAATGAACTTCCACGTGAAACTTGTGATGCACTTGTCTTATCTTCAGAAAGTGTACTTTCCAAATCATTCAAGACATCTTCAACATCTGTTTTAGTTACTTCATCTTTTTCAAAACGTTCAATAACGTTAATAACATCATTGAAACTCTTCTCACTAATTTTACCTGAGTTTCCACCATTGTAATCTGAACTTCCGTTTGATGAAATCAATGGACGTAATCCAGCCCAACTTGATTCAATATCACTAATTTTGACATTAGCTGTTGGGAAACGTTCGTTAATAATATCAAGTAAGTAATCAGCATCTTCTTGTTCAACACGAGGATGTTCAAAATCACCATGGAAATCAGTATCTGTTGTTCCAAAATATGTTTTATCTTCTCTTGGCACAACGAAGATCATACGACCATCTTGTTTTCCAGAATCAAAGTATGTTGGTTGTGGTACATTTAATTTTTTAGAATCAACAACTAAATGAACACCTTTTGTTGGGCGCATTTGTGGTACAAAATCTTCATCAGTATCCATTTTACGGATAAAATCAGACCATGGACCCGTTGTATTAATAACATATTTAGCATGAATATCAAATTCTTCGCCACTAATTAAATCTAATACATGAACACCAGTAATTTTACCGTCAGCATGCAATAAGTCTAAAGCCTTGATACGACTAACCATCAAGCCGCCATCTTCATGTGCTTTTTTGATATTTTCAATAACTAAACGTGAATCATTATTCTTAAAATCAAGGTAGACACCGCCACCCATTAATTTATCAGATTTTAATTGTGGTTCGCGTTGTAAAACTTCTGCTTTAGAAATTGTGTAGTTAACCCATTGAGGATCAACAACACCTGCCAATTGATCATATAAATTCATTGCAACTTTTACTGAGAACATATCAAAAGTTGCGCCGGGTTCATCATAAATAGGCAATAACATTGATTGTGGACGTGGAATATGTGGTGCAATATGTTGAACCACTGCACGTTCTTGAACAGTATCAGAAACAACTCCGACGTCGAATGTCTTCAAGTAACGAATACCACCATGAACTAATTTTGTTGAACGCGATGATGTTCCTTCAGCGAAATCTTGCATTTCAATTAATCCGTTATTTAAACCCATAGCACTTGCTTGAATAGCAACGCCGGCACCGGTGATACCACCACCAATTGTTAATAAATCCAATTCTTCATTCTTTAATCGTTCGATATCTTGTTTTCTTGATGTTGCTGAAAATGACATAGTTGTATCCCCCTTATTTATTGTTTTTCTTCATTGGTTTATGTTTAAATACTCGAGTTGCTTCAACCGCTTGTTGCCAACCTGCGTATAGATCTTCGCTTTCTTCCACAGGCATTGTTGGTTTAAAAATATCCCCTTCAGTATACTCAGCTTTGAGTTCTTCTAGGTCTTTCCAATAACCAACGGCTAATCCAGCTAAGAAGGCTGCTCCTAAAGCAGTTGTCTCAAGGTCATGAGCACGTTCGATAGGTGTATTTAAAATATCTGCTTGGAAATTCATCAGATAATCATTCTTAGCTGCACCACCATCAACTTTTAGTAACGGAATTTTAATTCCCGTATCTAGTTCCATTGTTTTCACAACATCTCTAGTTTGGTAAGCCAATGATTGTAACGTTGCTTTAATGAAATCTTCACGTGTTGTTCCACGAGTAATTCCAAAGACTGAACCTCGTGCATCAGGATCCCAATAAGGTGCTCCCAATCCTGTAAAGGCAGGTACAACATAAACTTCATTATCATTCGTCGATTCTTTAGCTGCTTGTTCTGTGTCTGGTGCATGTTCCACCAAGCGCATCCCGTCTCTTAACCATTGAATTGCTGAACCAGCAACGAAGATACTACCTTCCAAAGCGTAATAAACTTTACCATTAATCCCATAACCAATTGTCGTTAATAAATTATTTTTAGATAATTTAGGTTCTGTCCCTGTATTCATGACAATAAATGAACCTGTTCCATAAGTATTCTTAACCATTCCTGGTTCAAATGCCATTTGACCAAACAAAGCAGCTTGTTGATCTCCAGCCATTCCTGAAATTGGCACTTCACTACCATAAAAATGATAATCTTTCGTATGTCCGTAAACTTCAGAATTTGATTTAACTTCTGGTAACATAACTGCTGGAATATTCATAATTTTTAGAATTTCTTCATCCCACTTCAAATCATGAATGTTAAATAACATTGTCCGACTAGCATTAGAATAATCAGTTACATGTGTTTCGTCACCTGATAATTTCCATGTTAACCAAGTATCAATAGTTCCAAAAAGTAATTCGCCTTTTTCGGCTCTTTCTTGGGCGCCATCAACATGATCTAAAATCCAACGAATTTTAGTTGCTGAGAAGTAGGCATCTATCAGTAATCCTGTCTTTTCATGAATTAATTCATCATAGCCATCTTGTTTTAATTGTTCCGCAATTTCTGCCGTTTGACGTGATTGCCAAACAATTGCGTTGTAGATGGGTAATCCCGTTTTCTTATCCCAGATAACAGTTGTTTCACGTTGGTTGGTAATCCCAACTCCTGCTATTTGCTTAGGTTTAATCCCGGAATCGATAAATGTATTTGCGATTGTCGATAATACTGCGTTCCATATCTCATTTGCATTGTGCTCAACCCAGCCAGGTTGAGGAAAATATTGTGGAAATTCGCGTTGTGCATCAGAAACTTTCTGACCTTTGTGATTAAATATAATTGCTCTTGTACTTGTCGTTCCTTCATCAATAGATAAAATATATTTTTCCAAATAACTCACATTCTTTCTTTTTAATTATTTATGAAAACGCTATCATTTACCAATATGGATATTATACATCTTCAAAAATACGTTGTCAATTAGATTGCGCAAAATACATTGTTACAAAATTTGTTATTCTCCCTCGTTTTGTAAACCTTTTCTTAAAATTATGGTATATTGGGACTAGTACCAATATGATTTTAATCTAGGGAGGTTATACTTATGAAAGCATTTGGCTTTAACCAATATGGTGACGCAACCGTATTTGAGGAATTAAAAGTTAATCCAGAAGTAGCGCTTAAATCAAAACAGGTTAGGGTTTCAATCGAAGCGATTGGCATTAACCCATTTGATGCAATTTTACGTGCCGGTTATATGAAAGACGTTATGCCTTTACCATTTCCAATTGTACCTGGAGGTGACGTAACGGGTATTATTACTGAAATTGGCGATGAAGTTACTCATTTTAATATCGGTGATGCTGTTGTTGTTCATAAGGCTTTCGGTGGCTACGCAGAAGAACTTGTCGTCTTTACATCACATATTGCTAAGCGACCTGATAATATGACGATTGCTGAAGCTGCTGGGCTACCAACACCTGGTATAGCGGCATACAATATTTTGAACTTTTTTGCAAAAGCAAGGGCTGGTGAAACCATCTTTATTGAAGGCGCTTCTGGAAGTGTCGGATCGATTTTAGTGCAACTTGCTAAATTGATGGAATTAACTGTTCTCGCTAGTGGTTCAAGCACCAACGAACCCTATGTTCGTCGACTAGGTGCAGATCATTATAGCGCCTACGATAAAGAAAATCCCGCCGAAACTTTTAAAGATATGGCTGACATTGTTGTTGATGCAACTCCTGGCGGTCTTGGCAGTGAGGTAGGCGTCAAAGCATTGAAGACAAACGGCAGAATGGTATCGTTAGTTAGCGTTCCAACCGACTCTGTTCAAGCATCAAAGCCACTCGCAGATTACTACCTTGTTGAGAATGTTAAAGAGTTAAAAGATAGTGACACGCTAACTTTCTTAACAGATTTAATGATGCAAGATGAATTAGAAATTAAAATAGCAAAAAAATATCACTTTAATTTAACCGATATTATTGAAACCCATAAACAATTAAATTCACCACATAATGCAGGTAAAATGGTTATAATCGTTAAAGGAAATTAAAAGTCTAAGGAGCATTTATTATGTCAGTAAACGAAAAGTTAACACAAGATGTTTATAAAGATTTAGGTGAAGCTGTTAATTTCACCATTCTAAACTTAAATCACAAAGATCAAAAAGTTGAATTAGAAGCAGTTCAAGAGCTATCTGACCGTATTCCGGCCATCATCCGTAGTATGAACGTTCGTTATCCAAAAGCTAACTTAAAAGTTGCCTTTGGTTTTGGCTCTGATGCTTGGGATTATCTTTTCCCTGATGCTATCAAACCTGTTGAACTTACCCATTTTAAAGAAATTGTTGGGCCTAAATACACTGCCATTTCAACTCCTGGCGATTTATTCTTTCATGTTCGCGCTGGTGAAAGTGCTGTTGTCTATGAAGTTATGGCGCAATTTATGCTTTTCATTAAGGATGTCACAACTGTAGAAGATGAAACACACGGCTTCCGTTATTTTGAAGGCCGCGCCGTTATTGGTTTCATTGATGGTACTGAAAACCCAGATGTTAATGAAGCACTCGATTACGCCGTTATTGGGGGCGAAGATCCTGATTTTACAAACGGTTCTTATGCTTTTGCTCAAAAGTATATCCATAATATGGCCGCTTGGAATGCCTTAAAGACTGAAGACCAAGAAAAAGCAATTGGTCGGAAGAAAGATTCTGATTTAGAATTAACTGACGAAGAAAAATTACCAAATTCTCATAACGTTGCTTCACAAGATATGAAAGATGGCATTGAGCATAAAATTGTCCGTATGAACGTTCCCTTCTCAGAACCTGGGAAAGACATTACAGGGACATACTTCATTGGTTACGCACGTCATTTTGCAGTAACTAATCGAATGCTCATTAATATGTTCGAAAGTAAAAGTGATCGATTATTAGATTTCAGTACCGCTGAAACCGGTAATTTATTCTTTATCCCTTCAAAAACAACTTTAGAACAAATTGTGGATGGAAATCTATAACACGAAAGTCTGAGATTATTTTTTCAGATGCAGATAAAATTCTCAATTATTATCATTAGAAATCTAAATCGGTGCTTACGAATCTTTATTTTCGTAAGCACCGATTTTATTTGATATAAATCATATTTGATTACTCTTCTTACACAAAAAAAGGATATCGCTTTAACAGCGATATCCTTTAAAATATTAATTATTTTTTAATTTCAACATATTCAAGATCAAACATCTTAGCAAGATCAACAACTTGTTGTTCCTTCACGTTCATTGAAAGAACAGTATGATGACCACCACCATTTTCAATCCATGAATGAACGCCTTCTTTAAAACTTGGTTCTGGAATCCATAATTGACGAGCTACTGGCAAGTTAGGAGCTTCAACTTCTGGTTTTTGACCTTCAACAGAGTTAATTAATAATTTGTATTCAGTACCAAAGTCAGACATTGAAACAACGACACCTTTACCATTTGAACCATCAAAGATCAAACGAGCTGGATCTTCGCGGTCACCAATACCTAATGGATGTACTTCCACGCGTGGTTTTGTTGAAGCTAATGTAGGATCAACTTCTAACATATGTGAACCAAGAGTTACTTCATGACCCGCACGTAAATCATACGTGTAATCTTCCATAAATCCAGTAGCTTTATTATGTGCAAGAACCTTCATCAAACGGTCGATTGCAGCAGTCTTCCAGTCACCTTCACCAGCGAAACCATAACCTTCAGCGTTTAAACGTTGAACAGCCATACCTGGTAATTGTTTCATGCCCCAAAGATCTTCGAAGTTAGATGTGAATGCATTGTAGCCACCACGTTCCATAAATTTACGTAAAGCAATTTCAATTCTAATTTGTTCTTTAACATGGTCTTCGTAGAAGGCAGGATCGTTGTCGCCAACAACCATATCGTACATACTTTCACATTCTTTATATGTTGCATTAATTTCAGCGTCAGTTACTTCTTTCATTTCAGCAACTAAATCACCAATACCAAAGTAATCTACAGTCCAACCAAATTTGATTTGTGCTTCAACTTTATCACCATCTGTAACGGCAACATTACGCATGTTATCGCCAAAACGAGCAACTTTAATGTTGAAACTTTCACCGTAAGCAACAGCAACATCCATCCAGTCAGCAATTTGTGATTGAACTGCTTCATCTTTCCAGTAACCAACAACAACTTTATTATGTTTTTGAAGACGAGCATTGATAAAGCCGTATTCACGGTCTCCATGAGCACTTTGGTTTGTGTTCATGTAATCCATATCAATTGTTGACCAAGGAATATTTTCACCAAATTGTGTTGCTAAATGTAGCAATGGTTTTTGTAATAATTTTGTTCCACGAATCCAGTTTTTAGCAGGTGAGAAAGTATGCATCCAAGTAATCACACCAGCAACTTTGTCTTCAAAGTTAGCTTCTTTCATGATGTTAGTAATAACTTCAGCAGTTGTTGCAACTTCTTTAAAGACAATTTTGTATGGTAGTGAACCACTAGCATTTAAATTATCAATAATTTTTTCTGCATCACCTTGAACAACGTCTAAAACATCTTGACCGTATAAACCTTGACTACCGACAACGAACCAAAATTCTTTTTCACTAACTTTTAACATAATATAATTCCTCCTAATAGTTTATTATTTTTAAAAACGTGTTTTAGTGTTTAATTTGACCATAATATGCATTTTTACCATGTTTTCTTAGGAAATGCTTATCCAATAAGTATTGTGGCATGTCAATTGCATGTGGATTCAATTGCAATGTATGATAAGTCATCTTTGCAACTTCTTCTAAGACAACAGCATTATGCACAGCATCTAAAGCAGATGTACCCCATGTAAATGGACCATGATCATTAACCAAAACAGCTGGAATTTGATCAGGATCGAGTCCACGTTTTTTGAACGTTTCGACAATCACGTCACCTGTTTGTTTTTCATATTCTGTGACAACTTCAGCTTCATTCATGATACGGCTTGCTGGAACTGAGCCATAAAAGGTATCTGCATGTGTTGTACCGGCTGCTGGAATATCCAAGCCTGCTTGTGCGAATGAAACAGCCCAAGGTGAGTGAGTATGAACGACACCTTTAATATTAGGGAAGTTATTGTATAGAATGCGATGCGTTTCTGTATCGCTTGAGGGATTCATATCACCCTCAATTTTCTTACCGTCTAAATCAACAACAACCATATCTTCAGGTTTTAAATCATCGTAATCAACACCAGATGGTTTGATGACGAATAACCCTTTTTCACGATCGATTCCACTCACGTTACCCCATGTAAAGGTAATTAAGTTGTACTTAGGTAACAGCATGTTAGCATCGTACACTTCTTGTTTTAGCTTTTCTAACATATATACTAGTTCCTCTTTTCTTCCTTAATTTTTTTTATTGCCTCTGACTCAATAGACAAGCCAGCTTCGTATCTAGCTATAAATGTATTGTAACCTTCTACACCTTCAGGTTCTGGGCTTAACGTCATACTTTCTGGGTCTACAAAAACTTCATGATCTAAGAAGTCTTCTAAGCTTTGACCGTTATTATTTTTCTTAGCAAATATTGCTAAGACAGCCATTCCCCAAGGTCCACCCTCACCAGCAGTATTCATAACCGTAATTGGAATATTCAACGTATTAGCTAATACTTGTTGTCCGATTACAGCTGTTTTTAAAATACCACCTTGAGCAATCATTACATCAGTTTGGATATGTTCTTCTTGACTTAAAATATCCATTCCAATCTTAAGTGGTGCAAATGCCGCATATAATTGCGTCTTGATGAAGTTAGGTAATGTAAAGTTACTGTTAGGTGTTCGAACAAATAATGGACGACCTTCAGGCATATGTGTAATATTTTCACCTGATAAGTAACTATAATTCATTAATCCACCTGCATCGGCATCAGCATGAGTTGATTCTAAGAATAATCGTTCATACAACTGATCTGGTGTTAAATGAACACCTAGTTTTGCTGCGAACTCGCCAAAGATTGAAGCCCATGCATTAATATCTGACGAACTATTATTAACATGAACCATTGCAACTGGCGCACCACTTGGTGTTGTTACAATATCAATATCTTTGTACACTTTTTTCATAGGCTGATCTAAAACAGTCATAGAAAAAGCAGAGGTTCCAACTGAGATATTACCTGTTCTCTTACGTACACTGTTGGTCCCAACCATCCCTGTACCTGCGTCACCTTCAGGTGGTGCCATCAAGCTACCACTTTCAAGTTTGCCACTAACATCAAGTAATTTAGCTCCTGTATCTGTTAATGATCCAGCATTTTCACCAGCTCTCAAAACAGTAGGTAGGATGTCTTTAATATCCCAATCATAAGCAGAAACTTTTTCAATACCACTGAATTTATCTAATAAATCAGCTGAGTATGTGCCTGTTTTTTCATCAATTGGGAAAATACCAGAGGCATCCCCAATTCCGATAACTTTTTTACCAGATAACATATAATGAACATAACTAGCTAATGTTTCTAAATGACCAATGTCATTTACATGGGCTTCATTATTTAAAACAGCTTGATAAAGATGTGCAATACTCCAACGTTGTGGAATATTGAAGTTTAACAACTCTGTTAATTCATCAGCTGATTGTTCTGTATTATTATTTCTCCATGTTCTAAAGGGAACTAATAAATCATCAGATTTCGAAAAGACAAGGTAACCATGCATCATAGCACTGATACCAATTGAATCTATTTTTGTTAATGATTCATGGTATTTGCTTTGAACATTTGCAGCCATTTGTCTATAACTAGCTTGAATCCCCGTCCAAACTTGTTCAAGAGAATAAGTCCAAAGACCATCCTCCAATTGGTTTTCCCAATTGAAGCTCCCTGTTGCAATTGTCTTAAAATCGTCCGTAACTAAAACTGCTTTGATACGTGTTGAGCCTAATTCAATTCCAAGTGAAACTTGACCATTTTTTATTGCTTGAGATGTTTTTACTAAATCCATATCAATTACACTCCTAACGTATAGGTTACTTAATTTCTTGTACCTTCTTTTTCAATTTCTTCTAATGAGCGACCACGTGTTTCTGGAACGAAGAAACGAATGAATAGAACACCTAATAAACAAATGATTCCGAAGATTGCGAACACAGCATCTTGTGGCATTGAAGCTGTCATAATAGGGAATAATAGTCCTACTAAGAATGATCCAATCCAGTTAGCTGAAGATGCAATTCCTGAAGCACTTCCACGAACAGCTAATGGGAATAATTCACCAACTAATACCCATGTAAGTGGAGCCCATGTAAATGAGTAGAATGCAACGTAGATACATAAGAAAACAACAATCATCATAGGACTCGTATTTGGTACAACCATGTTAATGATTGTAGGTAAGATAAATGATAGTCCCATTACTAAACCGCCAAGAATTAAAAGTGTTCTACGTTTAAATTTATCTGCAATAACTAAGAATAAGAGTGAACCTAAGACAAGGATAATCCCTTGAATAATTGGCCACATTAGTGCTGAACTTGCTTCATTCCCAGTTGCTTTTTCAACAATTAAAGGAATGTAATAGAAGATTGCGTTAGCCCCTTGGAATTGTTGGAATGCAGCAACACCAACACCGGCCATAACTAAGTAACGATATTTACCTGTGAATAATTGAACCATTGATGTTTTTTCAATATGATTTTCTTCACCCGCAGTAGTTTGAATATCAGCTAATTCTTGTTCAACTTCATTAGCTGGACGAATCCAAGTTAATACTTGGCGAGCTTCATCAACTTTATTTGTTTTAACTAAGAAACGAGGTGATTCTGGTAAACGTGAAACCCCAAAGTATAAAACAACAGCTGGTACTGCTGCTAAGCCAAGCATAACGCGCCATGCCCATGCTTCAGGTAAATCTTTTAATAGAAAATCCATAATATATGAAAGTAACATTCCGGAAACAATCATTGTTTGATTAATTCCTGATAGTCGTCCTCGTAATTTAGCCGGAGACATTTCTGACATGTATGCTGGTACTAATGCTGATGAAGCACCAACTGCTAGTCCAAGGAAAATACGAACAATAATTAAATACATTTGGCCATTATTTGGTGAGAATGATGCGAGTAATGAACCAATAACGAAAATAATAGCTGACATCAAAATCATTTTACGTCGACCTAGCTTATCTGAAAGCTTACCGGCTAACGCGCCACCAAAGATGGCACCGAACATAACTCCTGAAGTAATCCAACCAACGGTTCCGGCACTATTTTGAAGAGCCCAATCTTTTTGCAAGAATGGTAAAGCCCCCGTCATAACCCCGATATCGTATCCGAACAAAATTCCTCCGAATGACCCAAAAAAGTAAATAAACTTACTAGATATTTTCTTTTCTTTTTGCATATGACACCTCCAAATTTTATTGTCCGATTGGTACGACCAACCGAAAAACCTACAGCAACCGTTTTCTGAAAACGTTTGCATTTATCAACAAGGTCATTTTCTCACATTCATTCGAACAAATCAATAGTTATTTTTATTTGTTCGAATGAATTTCAAAAAAATAAGTATTACTCAAATTTGAGTAATACTTATCATGCTTTAATTCCTATTTTTAACGCTTTCTCGAATGATTAGCTTTGCATCATATACGACAGATTTCGCCGACATTGTTTTAGAATTAATCATTTTTAATAACATCGTCGCAGCTTCTCGGCCCATTTTTTCCTTTGGATGTCTAATTGTTGTTAATTTAGGTGACATATATTTTGATAATTGATAATCATCAAAACCAACAATTGAGATATCTTCAGGAATTTTCATTCCCATCGACTTAACAATATCTATTAATTTAATGGCAAGCTGGTCATTGTAACAAACAATCGCGGTTGGATGATCCGATCTATGCAGAATCTTTTCAATTTTTTTATAGATATTTTGCATTGAATCAGCAGATTGGTACATCAATATCTCACTTTGGTATGAAATAGCTGAATGTTCCATATAAGCTTGCACGAATCCATTCATTCTTAACTGACCTTGTTTATCATCCACTTTAAAAATACCAAGTATTTTTCCATGTCCTTCATTTATCAAATGCTCTGTAGCAACCTCACTACCATTAAAATCATTTAACTCTAAGTATGGAATTTCCAAGTTTTCATAATGTGCATTAATAAAAAGGACTGGTATTTTTTGCGCCACTATCTTTTCGTATAAATCCTTATTTTTATTTATTAATGCGCTTTGTGTTGGTTCTACGATTAGTCCAGATAAATTCATTTCAAGCATTCTTAAAAGGCTATATCGTTCTTTTTCAGCATTATCAAGCGTATTACTTAGCATGATTGTATATCCCTCTTCAGAAATAATACGATCTATTCCAGTGATAATATTTGGAAAAATATAATCAGCAATATGTGTCGTCATGACACCAATTATTTTATTATTTTGTGTCACTTTTTTTACAGTATGCCAATCATTAACGAAGATACCGCCACCTTGTATTCGGTAGACATACCCTGCATTCTCTAAATCACCAATTGCTTTACGAACCGCATAACGACTAGATTCGTAAATCGACATTAACTGTGATTCAGTCATTAATTTATCGTTTACTTCATATTCACCCGCGACAATTTTCGCTTTAATTTCACGATAAACATGCTCATATTTGTTTTCCAAATCAAATCCACCACCTATTAATTCTAATTTTACCATACCCAGTATGTTAACTACGAAATTTTCATACGCTTAATATAAAAAGTAACCAACTAAAATAGTAATTAGTTAGTTACTTTAATTTTTTCATTTATGGTAATTTATTTCCTGCTGCACGATAAATTTCGTACCATTCTTCATGTGTTAGCTCAAGTTCTGAAGCATTCGCAATTTCAACAATTCTTTTTGCGTTCATTGTTCCAGCAATCACCTGCATTTTAGCTGGGTGACGTAGAATAAATGCTGTTGCGATTCCAGTATTAGTTGTTTCTTTTTCTTTAGCTAAACGGTTTAAAACTTCATTTAATTCAGCAAATTTTGGATTATCTAAGAATGTACCTTCAAAGAATCCGTATTGGAATGGTGACCATGCTTGAATCGTCATTTTTTTAAGACGCGAATATTCTAAAATACCGCCATCACGATTAATTCCAGCATCATTAACCATATTCACATTTGTTCCCAAATCAATCATTCCAGTGTGCATGACACCGAATTGGAGTTGGTTAACTAATAGTTTCATATCCAAAGCTTGTTGTAATAAATCAACTTGCCCAGGATAGAAATTACTAACACCAAAATGACGTACTTTTCCAGATTTTTGTAGTTTTTCAAATACACGAGCAATAGCTTCAGGTTCCATTAACGTATCAGGTCTGTGTAACAATAAGCTATCAATATATTCCGTATTTAATCGTTTTAAAATACCGTCAACACTTTTTTCAATGTGTTCAGCAGTAAAATTATACTCTACACCTGGAACGATACCACATTTTGATTGAAGAATAATGTCTTCACGTGATAACCCAGTTTCAGTAAATCCTGCCGCAAACACTTCTTCAGCTTTTCCTGCACCATAAATATCTGCGTGATCAAAGAAATTAATGCCATGATCAACTGATGTTTGAATCATTTCTGCAGCTTGCCCAGTCGACAATTCTGGCATGCGCATGCATCCCAAACCGACAGATGATACTTGAAGTTCGCTATCGCCTAAATTAATCATTTTCATTTTATTACCCCTTTTCAAGTCATGCCTTGATTCTAGCATTCAAATCAAGAAGGCGCTACCAAAACGATTACTTACTAGATATATAACTGGGTTTCTGCTGGCTTGGTTTCACTAATCACATCACCATTATGGACTGATAACATAACGGCAGCACGTGTATTCAACGCATCATAAAAATTATCACTATCCATAATGACGAAATTAGCTGGTTTTCCAACTTCAATTCCATAATGATCCATAACATGCATAGATTTAGCGCCATTAGTCGTCACAAATCGGTAAGCATTCATAATTTGACTATAACCCATAATCTGAGTCGCATGTAATCCCATGTGCAAGGCGTCTAACATGTTGCCATCTCCCATTGGATACCATGGATCTTTGATGTCATCTTCACCAAATGCAACGTTCAACCCATTCTCATCCAATTCTTTGACGCGTGTTAACCCACGACGCTTTGGATATGTGTCAAAACGTCCACCTAAGAACATATTTACAAGTGGATTAGCAATAAAGTTCATTTCTGACATCTTCAATAAACGCATTAATTTGTACAAATAAGCATCATCATATGAACCCATCGCTGTTGTATGTGATGCTGTAACCTTATCTTTCATCCCTGTTTCTAAAGCTAATGTCGCAACGGTTTCCAAGCTACGAGAACTAGGATCATCGATTTCATCCGTATGTGCATCAAATAATAAATTATATTTCTGAGCCAATTCAAAAGCGAAATGGAGTGATTCAACTGCATATTCTCTATTAAATTCAAAATGGGGAATTGCACCAATTGCATCCACTCCTAATTCAGCAGCTTTTGTCATTAATTCCTTCCCATTTGGAAATGATAAAATACCTTCTTGTGGGAAAGCAACTAATTGTAATTCCATCCAAGGTTTAACTTCTTCGCGGACCTCAATTAAAGCTTTCAAAGCCACTAAATCAGGATCAGTCACATCAACATGTGAACGAACAAACTGAACACCATGGGCTGCCTGCATTTTTAATGCTGTAACAGCACGTTCTTTAACATCTTCATGGGTTAACGTCTTTTTACGTTCAGACCAAATCCGAATGCCATCAAATAAAGTCCCAGATTCGTTCCATTCCGGATCACCTGCTGTGAGCGTTGAATCCAAATGAACATGTGGATCAACAAATGGCGGTAACATCAATTTATCGGTTGCATCAATGACTTTTTCATCAGCATTTTGTTGTAAATTTACCCCAATCTCAGTAAACATGCCATTTTCTACTCGAATATCTTGTAATTCTTCTTTATTTTCAATATGTACTTGTTTAATTAACATCGATTATCACTCCTCATTAAATTATCTATCATTCAAATTGTACATGACTTACACCCAATTTAATATTTTTAGTTAACTAAAAAAAGATTAATTCCAAGAATACTTAGAATTAATCTTTGAACTTTTATAATTAGTTTTTTTCTGCACCTAACTTAGTTGATTCATCTTCAATAAATTTAAAACCTGATTGTTTTTTTTCAGCTTGTGGATGTTTAGCACGTTCGTCCATTGCTTTTTGAGCCATTGCTTTGCGTTGTTCTTTACTCAACTTTGCCATTGCTATCGCCTCTTTTGATTTGGACAGTTATATTAAGTTCTAACTTCAACTTTCATTATAGTCCTATTTTATCAAAGTGGCACAAATTAAATCATTTATTTAAAATTACTGTTTTTTTGGGACGGTTGGTGTTGCTCTAAAAGCATTCACATTTTTATCCAAAATAACTTGTTCATTGCTTCCAGAATCTAAAATTGTATTTTGCGTTGACTTCTTTTCAACCAAAACAGTTGTTACTGTGACTTTTTTTAATTCTTCGGTTGCTAGTAACGCATCTACTTGTGCAGAAAATGCTGAATCGCCACTACCTGATTGAATTTCTGTAGCCACAACATTATTATTTGCAATATAATTACCATGTCCGGCAGCAAGTCGGATAATGACCGGTGTTGCACCAACTGGTTTAAGCGTGTTTTGATCAACCGTTTCTGAAAAATGATTTCCAATGACGGAATTATCATTACCGCTAATTGATAACAGCCCATATAAATCGTCTAATCCATTATCTCGATGTTGCATAGGCGCCCACGGTTCTTGATCATGCAGCATATGGTTTGAAGAAACCAATATCTCTGAGCAATTATCATCTAAAATAACCATTCCGGGATAAAATGCATGAATGCGATTATTTGTAACAGACGATTTCGTCACGCCAGATAATGAAATGCTACTTGCACCTCTTGGGAAAATATTATTAGTCGTAATTAGCAGTCCTCCGAAGTTTTCCGCAAAAATGGTATAGCCATTAAATCCAGCGCCCATTAAATTTTCAGTTACTTTCGAAGCTTGTCCCCATCCACGTAGTTCAATACAATTACCACATTCAGCAATAAAATTATCGTGGATTGTTAATGCATCTGCGTTATAAATGGTTACACCATGTTCTAAGTAAACAAAACCCATTTCTGTAATACGGAATGAATCTTGTGCACTTGCAACATAAATTCCAGTCTTACCATTCACATACGTATTTTCTGGATTTTTTTCGCCTGTGCCATCATCAATAAAGTGTAACCCATCAATATTAAAGTTCGAAAATTCGACTGAACTAATACGCGGATTTCCTTCTCTTGCAACATAGAAAGCTGCACCTTCAGATTCTTCATCCGTTGTTTTAGGATCGAGGTCAACAAGAACACGACTACCACCAGGCCATAATTCATGTAAATTTGACCATTCGTTTTGTGGTACGTTAAACCGAATGCTTGATGACGTAAATCCATGCCCAGATCCTTGAATTTTAAGAAAACTAATATCTATTAAGACTTGTGTACGCAAGTGATAATCAGCTGGTGGTAGATAAATAACTGCCCCTGGTTTTCCACCATCATTGCTATTACTATCAGTTTGATGACTTTTAATATCAGTAATAATACTATTAATAACTTCCCCAATATCTTCGTACGGGTTACCAATAGGCCATTTTGTTACATCATAATAATTTTTGTTTGTCATTATTTTACCCTCCAATTTTGTTAAATAACCCTATCATTCAGATAACATTTTTTCAGCTAAAGCGAAGTTTCCAACATTGGCTGATCCATTATTAGCAACTTGTGGTGCTGTAATATATTGATCTAATGGAGGAACGTCAACATAATCATTTAAAATTTCTTTGAATTCATGTCGCACTTTTTCCAATAAAACATCATTTGTAACGCCGCCCCCAAAAATAATTTTATTAGGACGTAAACTTAACGTTGTTTGAACGGCAGCCTGAGCAATATAGTAGGCCATAATATCCCAAGTTTTGTCTGTTAATGGGACATCTTTACCTTTTTTACCAGTCCGTGCTTCAAATGTTGGTCCAGCAACTAAGCCCTCTAAACAATCACCATGAAATGGACAGACACCTTTAAAATCAAGATCATCAGGATGTCTCTTAACTAAGACATGGCCCATTTCAGGATGGCCAATACCGCCAACTAAGTGGCCATCAATTACTGCTCCAGCGCCCACACCAGTTCCAATTGTGTAATAAACAAGTGAATTAATTTTCTCATTAAACAATGTCGACATTGTATATTCACCGTAAGCTGAACCATTTACATCCGTTGTCCAAAATGTTGGAATATCCAGTTTGCCCTTAAGAAATCCCAAGAAATCCGTATCACCCCAACCCGGTTTTGGTGTTTTCGTGATAAATCCATATTTAGGTGACGTTTTTCTGATTTCAATTGGTCCAAATGAGGCAACACTAAGTGCAGCTATTTCAAATTGCTTAAAATAGTCTACGACTGCCGTTAATGTTTCAACAGGTGTAGTCGTGGGAATTTGAATTTGATCCTTTACTTGATAATCTTCGTTACCTACCGCGCATACAAATTTAGTGCCACCTGCTTCAATACTTCCTAATAACATTACATTGTTCCTCCAAGTTCATATATTTTAATATCATAATTAGTTGAATCGCTACTTGTTTCAACTATAAGTTCCTTTTCATCATAAACCCTTTCAGAGAAACATGCTTCTCCATTATTCACAAATAATTCTGCTGAACTGTTGTCCATTAATAAATGAACATCCAATTCATTGGCAACGCTCACATTAGTTTCTCGAAGTAAATCGTCATTATACTTTTGTAATGTTACCTTACCTGTTGCAGCTTGATAGCTAACTTTTATTAATAATTTATTATCGCTATTTTTAATTTTAACGCTGACATTTTCTTGCCCATTAAAGTTCGCTAAATACTCAAAACTCTTTGTAGGGGCTTCAAAAATAGTGGTTGTATCCTTAGGTTTAGTGACATCTAATAATACTTTTTCGCGCAATTTTTTAATTTCTTCAACTGGTGTCATCAATAATTTACCATTTTTCATATTTAATTCTCTTGGAAATGTTAGTGCGCCTGCCCAACCATCTTCCTGTTCTGGCATGGGGCTCTCCCACATGTCCATCCATGCAAATATGATCCTTCTACCGTCAGGCGTAACCATTGATTGTGTTGCATAGAAATCATGTCCATAATCTAATTCAGTGAACTCACCATGATGTAATGAATGTGTCTCTTCATCAAATTTTCCAGTCAGATATCCTGTTTGGAAGAAATTTCTATATTTTAATTTATCAGCTTTAATTCCTTGTGGTGACATTACTAAAACGTCTTGTCCGTCAATTTCGAAAAGGTCAGGACATTCCCAAACGAATCCTTCAGAATCAACTGATTTAGCAGTTGCAATAGGTCCTAAGTAGTCCCAATGTTCTAAATCATCTGAGTTATACATAAGAACTCGACCCAAGCCATCCTTATTTTTGCTTCCGATTACAATATTATATTTTCCATTTTCAAACCAAATTTTTGGATCTCTAAAATCAGCATCATTATCTACAGGAGGCATTGAAATCACTGGATTACCAGCAAATTTTTCAAAAGTTATGCCATCATCACTAACGGCTAGGTTTTGATTCTGCCAATAACTATCCGGATCATTTTTGTCTTTCAAATTATGTCCTGTATAAATTAAATAGAGACGCTCATCCTTCACAATTGCGCTACCTGAAAAACAGCCATCCTGATCTTCTTGATCACCAGGAACCAAAGCAATTGGTAAGCTTTCCCAATTAACTAAATCTTTACTTCTTGAATGACCCCAATGCATTGGTCCCCACTGTGTTGAATTTGGATGATGTTGATAAAAGATGTGATAGTACCCTTTAAAAAAGCAAAACCCATTTGGATCATTCATCCAACCTGCTGGTGCCGTAATATGATACTTTAATCGATATCTTTCATCAGTTACCTCTGGATAATTAATCGTTTCATTTTTCAAAATTGTCTTCTCCTCGTTCTATATGTTAACCGGTTGTCATTATCTTAAAATAAAAACGCACCTACTATGCCGTTTCTCCTTTATATAATTGTACCGGTAGTACTACTTGCATAGGTGTCTCTTTACCTTCTATTTTCTTCATTAAAATATCAATAGCTGCATCAGCCATCTGTTCAATTGGTTGAATAATTGTTGTTAGTTCTGGTTTAAATAATCGAACAACATCTGTCCCATCATAGCCAATAACAAGTAAATCTTCAGGTACTCGTTTGCCATATTCTCTAGCTATTTTTATGATCAAACTAGCGTCTGTATCATTCGAAGCAAAAATACCATCCACTCGTTTAAGATCCTCAAAAATTCTTTTAATAACTTTTGTTTTTTCTGTTTCTGTCCAATTAAAATCAATTGTATACGTTACGGCTGGCAACCCATGTTCACTCATAATTTTCTCGTATGCCCTACGTCTATCTCGAGCAGGCGTTTCTAAATCATAAGGTCCATTTGTATGTACAATTGAGGTTGCCCCATGTTCTAATAGCAATTCTGTTGCCATTTTACCGCCACTATAATTATCAGAAGAAACGACCGGAATATCACCATTCATAATTCTATCAATTGCGACAATTGGTAAATTTGTATTATGATATTCTTCAATTCCTTCATTATGTGCTCCAACAATTAGCCCATCAACTTGATTTGCCATTAGTTTACGTAAATAAGTCACTTCTTTTTCTGAATCATTTTTTGAGTTACCGATAAGAACCTTATAACCTCTATTAAAAAGTTTCGTTTCTAAATGGTAAGCTAATTGTCCAAAAAAAGGATTCGCAATGGTTGGGAAAATAAGCCCTATTAGTTTTGTTTCTTTATTAAATAATTGTCTTGCAACATCATTAGGCTGATAATGTAACTCTTTCACAGCATCACGAACCTTTTTAACTGTCTTTTCGCTAAGATAACCTCTATTGTTCAACACCCTAGATACAGTCGTTTTAGAAACGCCTGCCAATTCAGCGACATCATCAAGTTTTGGATTTTGCATTTTATTTGCTCCTAAGTCGTCTAATTTTAGTTAAATTGTTACCGCTTAACTTTTAGTACTCTTAGTTTACCATAAAATAAGCAAAACCATTATCCCCACCATTAACTTTTTAAGCTGCTTCTTTTTTAGCTAATTCTAATCTAACTTTATCTTCATTTCGTTCAAATTTACCATAGAAAAACATTGGAACTGCAGCAAGTATGAACAGCATGGCTGGAATCCAGATAAAACTTAAGTTAATGCCTAATAAAGATTGACTCGTTTGAGTGTGATTGGGTATATATCCAAAGAATTGCATTACTTGTGATGGAATAAATCCGCCAATCCCACTACCTGCTTTAACACAGAATGCACTTCCAATAGCTGTTAAAAAGCCACTGGCTCTGATTCCTGTTTTCCATTGACCAAAATCAACCGCATCAGCCAACATTAGGAATGGCATTGCAGCTGCAACACCCGTTCCAATTGATCCTAGGCAATATAAGATAACAACCCAAACTTGATTACTACCAACTGCTTGAAGCAACATGTTACAGATTGCTCCCATCAATAGTGCTCCAATTAGAACCGTTCTTTTATTTGTACGTTTAACAAGTAATGGAATTGATATCATCCCTATAACAGCAACAACAGATAAAGAACCAGCAACTGCGACTAATGATTTTGCATGGATATTATATTGAAAATAATAAATCATGCCTGAACTTCTAACAGTTGTTCCAATCCAATAGAATAAGTTGGAAATAACCAATAAAATCCAAGGCCAATTACTTTTTGTTGCTTTAACACTCTGTTTTAATGATATTGATTTCGTAATCGTTGTATTAATTTCTCGTAAATTTAAAAAGGCAATTAAAAAGGCAATAATGGAGATAATCCCTAAAATAATCATTGCATATGAGAATCCTTTACGATCATTTCCTTGCCCTAATATTTGAACTAATGGTAAAACAACACCATTAGCAACCAATAGACCAACATTTCCTCCAACCATTCGATATGAATTCAAAACCGTTCTTTGGTCTGAATCATTTGTTAAGTTAGGTAAAATCGACGTCATAGGGGTACTAATTCCGGTATATATAATTCCTGCAATGACGTAAACAACTGATGCATAGATAACTTTGGACGATCCCGATAAATTCGGTGTAGTAAATGTTAACCATGTAAAGAATGCAAATGGTACACATAACCACAAGAAATACGGCCGACTTTGTCCCCATTTTGTATGTGTATGATCAATTAAAAAGCCCCATATTGGTGCATCAAACATATCAACGCATCGTGTGACGAGCAAGATAGTTCCAGCTACACCAATCCCAATTCCAAAAACATCTGTATAAAAATATAACAAGTACGTACTAATACTTACAAATAGAATATTTCCGCCAAAATCTGTAAGTGAATAACTTAGTTTTCGAAAAAGAGGAATTTCTTCAACTTGATTTGTATCTACGTTTACTTTGTTTTCCATTCTATTTACCCCATTCTATTTGTTTAATAAATGTCCCATTTCACTAAAAAATAGCAATTGCCTGTACCTATAAACTCAACTTTTAGAAAGCGCTTTCTGAAAGAATAACCAAAGTATAACCTGTTTATATTTTTATGTCAACCGGTTGTCATTTGTTTTTTTATTAATCAAAAAGCATCTCATTTATTAATAAATGAGATGCTTTTTCTTTCTATAATAACTTTTAAAGACTTTCTCCATTTGTTTCAATTACATTTTTATACCAAGTAAATGAGTCTTTTTTATAACGTTTCATCGATCCATTGCCCTCATTATCACGATCAACATAAATCATACCATAACGCTTTTTCATCTCACCAGTTGTAAATGATACTAAATCAATAACACCCCATGGTGTATATCCTAAGACTTCAACACCATCATAATCAACTGCTTTTTCGATTGCTTCAATATGTTCTTTTAGATAACTTACACGTTCAGGATCATGAATTTCATGATTATCTTCAAGCTTGTCAATCGCGCCAAAACCATTTTCAACAATAAATAACGGTAACTGATAGCGATCATATAATCGATTTAACGTATATCGTAAACCATCGGGATCAATTGCCCAGCCCCAGTCACTAGATTTAATATACGGATTAGGAACCCCATTAGGTAGTCCACCATTCACAACATCACCTAAATGATCTGCTTCAGCATCTGCTTTAACAACTGTTGACATATAGTAACTGAATCCTAGATAATCAACTGTCCCTTTTTTCAATATCTCCATATCGCCTTCTTGAATCCCAACATCATAATTGTGACGTTCAAACTCTTTTAGTGCATAACGTGGGTATTCTCCACGAACATGAACATCTGGGAAAAAGAAGCGTTGATGCATTGCCTCTTCAGCAGCCATGATATCTTCCGGATCACATGAATAAGGATAAATTGGTACGTGTGATACCATGCATCCTATTTCAAAATCAGAATTAATTTTTTTACCAGCAATAACCGCCTTAGCGCTAGCCAAGAGTTCGTTATGTGCAACTCGATACATAATTTCTTTGGGATTTTCACCATCGTTCACAATAACTCCAGAATTAGTCCACAAAAAGATGGGGTTATTTGTATCCATTTGATTATTAATTTCATTAAATGTCATCCAATATTTTACTTTAGATTGATAACGTTTAAAGCAAACCGTAGCAAAATTTTCAAAAAAATCAATTAATTTACGATTTCTAAAACCACCATATTCTTTAGCTAAATGGAGTGGCATTTCAAAATGCGATAGGGTAATCACTGGTTGAATACCTTTTTTTAATAATTCATCAAAAACATCATCATAAAATTGTAATCCCGCTTCATTTGGTTCGCTTTCATCTCCCATTGGGAAAATACGTGACCACGCGATTGATGTTCGTAAGCACTTCAATCCCATTTCAGAGAAAAATTGAATATCTTCTTTGTAATGATGATAAAAATCAATTGCATCATGATTCGGATAAAATTTATCTGTTTCAATAGTTTCCGTAATTTCCCGCGGAACACCATTTGCTCCTGCAGTCATCACATCAATAACACTTGGCCCTTTTCCATCAACATTCCAGCCGCCTTCAAACTGATGAGCAGCCAAAGCGCCACCCCACAAAAAATCCTTCGGTAATTTAGACATTTTATTTTTCTCCTTTTGGAATTAATTCCATTATTGGTTCTCCATGGTGAATTTCATTTTGCGTATACGCAATAACATCTTCGTAATCATCTGAATTAGTCACAATTACAGGTGTTACTACTGAAAATCCTGATTCTTTTATCTTCTCTTGATCAAATTCAACAAGTAAATCACCCATTTTTACATAATCATGATTTTTAACTTGTGTTGCAAAATATTTTCCTTTTAATTCAACGATATCCATTCCAATATGAATTAAAACTTCTACACCATCTACAGATTTTAATCCAATCGCATGTTGTGTCTCTGTAGTCATGACAACCTGACCATCAAATGGTGCATATATTTTATTATCCGTTGGATTTACAGCAACACCTTTGCCCATTGCACCAGATGAAAATACTTCATCCTCTACTTCTGTTAACGCAATTACTTTCCCTGTTACAGGGCTATTAACAACGCCTGGTGCATTTATTACTGGCGTACTCATAACTGGTGCGACCTTAGCTGGTGCATCATCTAACTGTGCTTCCATTGTTGCGACTTCACTAACTGTTTCACCCGTACCAAAAATTTGAACAAGTAGAACTGAACCCACAATTGCTACAATACATCCAACAACCATACCAATAAATGAGTGTGGGTATTTAGGACTAATTGCATTTACAATGGTTAATAAACTTGGTAGTCCAGCATAAGCAAAATAATATGAATTAAAGAAACTTGTAATTAATGCACCAAACGCTCCTGAAATACAACCAAAGATAAATGGTTTTTTAAATCTTAATGTCACACCATAAATTGCTGGTTCTGTAATCCCAAATAATCCTGTAATAAATGCTGAAAGAGATATATTTTTTAATTCTCTGTTCTTAGACTTAATAAATACACCTAAAACAGCACCAACTTGTGCGACCACTGCAATTGTTTGAAAAGCCTGAAATGAGTCCATTCCATTCATTTTGAAATTGGCCATAACCATTGGCGTAACACCCCAATGGATACCAAAAATAACAAGTACTTGCCAGAAACCACCAATAATAACACCTGCTAAAGGTGGTGCAACTTTAACTAAATAATTATATCCTTTTGCGATTCCTTCAGCTCCAAGAGATGAAAGTGGTCCAATAATTAAGATTGTTAAAGGAACCATAATTAATAGACATAATAATGGAACAGCAAGTTCTTTAATAATGTCAGGTATCTTTTTACTCAAGAATCTTTCAAGATAAGAAAGAATCCAAACTAAAAATAATGGTGGCAATACTGATGATGTATAAACTGTTTGAGATAATGGAATACCCATAAAGTTAATACTTGTACCGCTAGCAATAGTTCCAGCCATCTCTGCCCATGTGGGACTAACTAATGCAGCACAACATGCAACAGCGATTAAACTGTTTGTTTTAAAATGTTTAGCTGCCGTTATGGCAATAAATATTGGTAAGAACGTAAATGGTGCCCAAGAAATAAAGCTTAAAACTTGATATGTACCACTTTTAGGAAAATTTGGCATAGCTAAAGTAATTAGAATTAAACTCCCTTGAATAATACCTGCCGCGGCCAATATGTAAACGAATGGGGCAAAAACCGCAGACATTGTTGCAATAACTCGATTCATTATACTTGTTTTTGGTGCTTCTACTTCCTCTACTTCTGAACTATCAATCATTGCTGAGAATGCATCATAAACATCCGCAACATGTGGTCCAATAACTACTTGGAATTGTCCACCACTTTCAACAACAGTGATAACGCCTGCCATTGCTGATATTTTTTCTTTAGCATCTGAAGGAACCTCATGTAGCACTAGTCGTAACCGTGTCGCACAATGCGTTGCTCCTGCTAAATTTTTTTCTCCACCAATTGCTTCTAAAATATCTGTAGCTAATTTTGTATAATCTCTAACCTTACTTGCCATATTTTTCTCCTCCTCAGATAAAAACGAATAAATAGAAAAAAATTGTAAACCCTTACAAATCTTTGTATATGTATATTTTAATTGTACGTGCACAATAAGTCAACACTTTTTTTGTAACCCTTTTCATCTAGATGTACAAGGCGGGAACAATGTTATACAATAAAGGATACATTATTTTAATGGAGGCATGAAATGTTAAAGTATCAAGAAATTGCTGATCAAATTGAGCTTGCAATTAAAAATAAAAATTTGAATCAAGGGACGCAACTCCCTAGTCTAAATGAACTTATTGCCAAATATGCCGTCAGTAAGACGACACTCGTTAAAGCTCTCACAACTTTAGAAGATAAGGGTATTATTTATCAAGTACAAGGTAGCGGAATTTTTGTTCGTCGTCAAAAAAGAGACGGTTACATCGCTCTAATGACGAACATGGGCTTTACAAAAGATTTAGAAAACAGTAAATTATCTACAAAAGTGATTGATTTAAAAGTTGAACTACCCAATGCTGATGTAGCCAGGGAATTAAATTGTGCTCCGGGTGAGGAAGTTTATTTAATAAAAAGAATTCGTTACATCGATAATCAAGTTCTCTGTATTGAGAGATCCTACTATCGAAAAAAACTTGTTCCTTATCTTAATCGCGAAATAATCAGTGAGTCTATTTTTAATTACTTGAAAGAAGTTTTAAAATTAAAAATAGGTTTCTCCGATAAATATTTACGTACAGACACCCTTAAAAAGACAGAATCAACCCTTTTAGAACTACCAGAAAATTCGCCTGGACTCTATATTGATGAACTTTTTTATACAGTAAGCGGTGAACCTTTTGATCTTTCTCAAACTATTTATAACTATAAACATGCTAACTTTTTTATTCAAAGTGGACAAAAATAAAACCATAATTAATAAATTAAAAACCTCAGGGCAATCACTTAAAAAGGTGATTACCCTGAGGTTTTTAATTTATTTCAAGATTCATTTAAAGAATTCTATTTAACTTCCATCTCTTTAATTTTATCGTTAATTTCTTTTTCAACTTTACGATGTTTGGGTGATAATCCTTCGGCAAAAAACAAGACACTACCGATTGCTAAGACATAAGTTAGGCCCATTGTAGAACTGTTCCAGAAAGATGCTCCATAATAAAGAATGCTGCGAGCACCATCATACAAGAAACGCATTGGTAACCATGGAAGAACCCAATCTTGGTAGAATTGAGGTACTAATGGTTGTGCCATTGCCAATAAAGGAATTGAGAAAAATAGTAAGAGGACAAATATAATTACCCCTGGGAAACCAATCCATGTCAATACCCCTGAGAATAACATTATAAAAGCAAAACTTGTAAATGATAAGAACGATGCAATTGTTATAAAATGTGTAAAATCAAATCCTAAAATCCATGTCGCATACGTAGCTGTTGCAAATCCAGTTAAAATTGCAAGTGCTACAGCTGAGATAATGAATGATGATTTAAATGAAAACTTGTGTTTCATTGATTTAAATTCTCTTGAATCTCCAGCGTAGAATAATAATAAACTAATAACCATGCTTGCAATCCAGACGGGTTGGAAGAACGAACTATTCGCTGATGTTAATCCAGCGGTTGAATGTCTAACGGTTGTTTTTACAGTGATTGGGTTATTTAACTTCAATGCAGTCACAGCGGGGACACTCATATTGGCTTTTGCCATATTTGTTAAAATTCCGGCTGAAATACCACCACCAATTTTTGTAACTATTGTTGATAGTGTCGAACCTAAAGTCGTTGACAATGTAGCATTTTTTGCTTCATTTGTTACAACAGTTACATTTGTAACATCTTTTGTTGTTGGATCAGCTAATTTTCCAATTGATGCCGAGAAATCTTTTGGAATTACAATAGCCGCATAATAATGTTGTTTATCCATTGCACTCTTAAGTGCCTTATCACTCTTAACGATATGCCAATCTAACGCCTTATTTTTGCTTCTAGTTAGATTTTCAACGATTTTGTTACCTTGCTTACCACTATCTTCATTAACAATGGCAACAGGTACATCTTTGAGCTCTGATTTTACAGATGGGATTTGCATCACCACCATAATAAATGTAAGTAATACCGAAACTAAAATGGCGAAACCTAAAAATTTATTTTTAAACATAATCATATTCCTCTTTTCTTTTTGAGTGAGCACTCAATCAATTACAAATACGATTATAACCTATCCACAAGTTTAGTCAACCCTAACTTTTAAATATAAACTATCAAAATAATAAGTTTGTCTTTTGTCATCGCTATCAATTGTGTCATAATAGGGCTATAAATAGGATGGTGAATATTATTAAAAATTCTGAATTAAAATTATATGCCAACTCGGATTTATTTAGAGATATAACAGATAAACAAAAACAAATTTTAATCGCCGCAATTGAATTATTCTCAGAAAAAGGCTATGCAAATACAAGTACAAAAGAAATTGCAAAAAAAGCTGGCGTGGCTGAAGGTAATATTTTTAGTAAATATAACAATAAACAAGGCTTACTTAACGCCATTATTGCCCCTGTCATTAAATCCATCTTACCTTCTGCAATGCACGACTTATTAGACGAGTCCATTGATCATTCAAATTTAACTTTGGATTCATTAATTCGTCCTTTGTTAAAAAATAGAATTATTTTTTTGCAAGAAAATGCTAAAGTTCTTAAAATTTTCATTTCTGAACTACTTTATGATAAATCGGTTGTTAAACAGTTATTAGAAAATATTCCCGCCCCATACTGGACGGCACTCAATTCAACTATTGATACACTAAAAGAAAAAAAACTAATTGTCAGTTGGGATAATCTCGAAATTCTTAAGGTTATTTGGTCAACTATAGGTGGTATTGTACTTGGTTATCTTCTTTTTGATCAATCGTTAACAAAAGAAAGTATTGAACATTCAGCAGATGCTCTGATAAACGCACTTAGTGTTTGATAAAAATAAATAATTAAAAATACCCATCGAGTAAACAAGTTACTGTAAAACCTTGTTTACTCGATGGGTATTTTTAATTCAAAGCAGATTATTCATACTAACTAATCTTTTTAATTACGCAGGAATACTATTAATAAATGTTTCTACTTCTTGTTTCGTTTTACGATTTTTATTAACTAAACGTCCTGTTTCTTTACCATTTTCATATGCAATAAAACTTGGAATACCGAAGACACTTAACTCAACAGCTAAGTCCATATTTTCATCTCGATCGACAGCTAAGAATGTGTATTCAGTATATTCTGATTCAATATTAGGCATTTCAGGTTTAATAAAAGCACAATCTGGGCACCATGTTGCAGAAAAAAATAGGATATACTTTCCATCTTTAATTTTATCCATTAATTCACTTACCGTTGTTTCTTTTTCTATACTTTTCATTTTTGCTACCTCCACTAATATGCTTACTTTTTATAAGTATATATCAGATTAGCCATTTTCAATTAAAATATGCTTGCTTATTTATTTTTATCTCTGATTAGTTTAGCTTCTTTATTACCTATATATAGGCTGTATGCAGAATACAATAATACTACAATAACAATCCATTGAATCACACTTGTATTAATATTCTTAACTAAAAGTACCGCAACTAAAACACCTATAATACCAAAAACAGAAAATAAGGTTATTTTTCTAGAATATTGATTGAGTTTTATAAATTGCATACTTCCTATTGGTAAAGAAAATGCACATCCCCCCATCATAATTGGAAATGCAGCAATCGGATCCATTCCCATCGCATAGACAGTTGCCATTGTTAATGAAAATGAGCCTATTCCAATATTATTTAATGCGCCATAAATAAATAATAAAAATCCTGTTACAACTAATTTCCAGCCAAATAGTTCGGTAGCGGTCCCACTAGCAGTGATTAGGCCTAATTTACCAGCGATGATTAACGCGGTTGCAACAAGTAATCCAACGATAACAAATGATCTAATACTATTTTCAGGTAATCTAACAACAAATCTCGGACCAATATAAGCACCCAGCACTTGGCAAATAATACAGACTAGTAACGTCTTAGTACCAACATTGATACTTGTAATATACGCCAGCGACATGACAAATATTGGAATAACATCTTGCGCATTTAACGTACCTGGTAATTTTTTCATAGAAACCCAATTAGCTTTCTGGTATATTGCTGTTGATATGGCAAAATCTGAAATTCCAAAAGTAGAAAAGAAAAAAATAACAATCTGCGATATTGGTGTCCATACTGAACTGGCCGGTTCTTTCATGAAGTCTGATTTATGTCTCATTAAATCACGCATAAAATAACAGATAAATATAAAATTAATAACAATAATTGCCGCAATCAACGTCTTTTGCATGATTAAATCTCCTAGTTAAATGAATCATAATAGTACAGTTTAACTCAATTTATTCCTAGATAAAATAGTCTATATTAATTTTTCTATTTTATACTATATAATTAGTCCTTTAAAGTCTAAAATTAGAAATATAAGGTATGCTACTGTTAATTGTTTATATAATTTATAAAAGGAGATGCACTATGCTAACAGACTTTTTTGCTTATAATTCATTTAGTCATTTGAAACTAAAGGTAGATTCATTGATTCCATATGGTTTTACAAAAACAGCAGAAGAAATCTATAATTATCAAGTTTCAATTCTTAATAATCAATTTATACTAACCGTCTCAATTTCCCCCTCTGAAAAAATTAATACTACTATTATTGATGCTCTAACTAAAGAAGAATATACACTTTATAAAAATCAGTCTGCAACAGGATCATTTGTCAGTTCAATCAGAAAATCAGTGATTGAACAACTGGATTTAATTGTTGCTAGTTGTTTTGAAACTACTCCAGTATTCCAAACTGCTGATTCACAATCTATCATTAATTATGTACAAGAACATTATCAGACCAATCTAGAATTCCTCTGGAAACAGTTTCCAAATGACGCTGTTTTACGTCGATCAGATTCTAAAAAATGGTATGCCGCTTTAATGAAAATTCCAGCAACTAAAATAGGCTTGGATTCCGAGAAATTAGTTGAAATACTTAATATTCGAATGGATCCTGACCTGCTCATCAATAAAATAGACAAAAATCAAATTTTTCCAGGGTACCATATGAATAAAAAACACTGGGTTTCAATTTTATTAAATGGCCAAAATAATTTAGACACTGTTTATTCTTATATTGATACTAGCTATGGACTAGCTAAATAAAAGGCGAACTAAAAAAATCCATTCTAATAGTCAACAAAATTTGAACTTGTTTACTTAGAATGAATTTTCGCTTATCATTAAACACTTGTACTTTTTTAGTATATACGTAGCTTTGTAGCTCAATTTTATCTACTTATTAATATTTTCTTTAAATAGGTTGTATATATCATCAACTGTATTCGATTTTTTTAATTCTTCCACAAATGAGTCATGGACAAGTAATTTCGATGTATTTGATAAATACTGTAAATGCTTTCCATCATCTTTTTCTGGAATTAGAAATGAGATAACTGTATCTACTGGCTGATTATCAAATGTTTCCCATTCAATAGGCTCACGTAATTTAACAATTAGCATTGCTGATTTATTAATCGATTCATCCTGTGCATGAGGTATCGCAATGCCTTTTTCCATCCCTGTCGTTCCCTCAGACTCACGAATCTTATACTTATTTAAAATATAACTTTCATTATTCGTATATCCTAATTTTTTAGCAAAATTTGCTAAAAAATGTAAGAGTTCTTCTTTATCAGAAACGGCTACGTTCAATTCAATGTTTTTTCTTTTCAATATATTATCGAATTCATTTTCATTCATTTTTATATCATTATCTTGCTCTTGTTCAAAGTTGGTATTACTACCTACATTCATCACTAAACTATTATTTTTTTTAGCTTGGCGACCAGCAATAGCGGCTAGTAAGACAGCAGATACAAGTGATCCAATAATAATCCATAATACCCACAGTAATGGTTTATTCACTAACGGTAATACAATAAATCCACCATGTGGAGCCGGTACACTAATTCTAGTTACATAGGTTAAAATCGCAGCAATCGAAGAACCAACCATAAATGCAGGAATATTTAGTAGCGGATTCTTTGCCGCAAATGGAATTGCACCTTCTGTAATATGAGTTGATCCTAATAAAAAGTTAACGTAACCTGCGCTGCGCTCTTTATCTGAGTATGCTTTTTTGTTGAACAGTACAGCAAACCCTGTTGCCAATGGTGGCGCAATACACGCTGCAGAAACTCCTGCCATAAAGAAATAATTTCCCTGTGCTAAAAGAGCTGTTCCGGTTAAATATGCTGCTTTATTAATTGGCCCACCCATATCTGAAGCACACATAATTCCAACAACTAATCCTAATAGAATGGGACTTGAATTTTCTAAACCCTTTAAAAACGTCATCATTCCTTCATTAATTGTTGCCATTGGAACTGATAGATACCAAATAATAGAGCCTGATAAAAATACTCCAATTACAGGTAAAATAAAAATGGCTTTCAGTCCATCTAATGATTTAGGTAGTTTTTTTAATAAGAACTGTAATATTAAAATCGTATACCCTGCTAAAAATCCACCAATTATTCCACCTAAAAATCCCGTTCCATTTGTATATGCTATCATTCCCGTTACAAATCCAACTATCAATCCAGGTCTTTTACCAATAGCCTCAGCTATATAGGCACATAGAATTGGAACCATAAGATTCATTGCAAATCCGCCAATAGTGTTCAATAAATGTGCTATATCGTTATATTGAGGGCTTTTTATGTCTGCTGAATTAATTCCCCAAAAAAATGATACGGCTGTTAACACTCCCCCAGCAACTACTATTGGTAACATATGTGACACTCCATTCATCACGTACACATACATTTTGTGCCAAAATGAGCCAGATAAATTTACTGTTTCTTCATTCGATGAAATTTTTGCTCCTTTTCGATGATAGGTAGGTAAATTATCATCTGTCAATATTTGATCAATTAATACATCTGCCTCTTTCATACCTTTCGTAACTGACACATTTATCATTTTTTTACCATCGAATCGATCAATATCTACATCTTTATCTGACGCAATTATTACACCATCAGCATCATCAATTTCTTGTTGTGAAAACGCATTTTCTATACCACTTTGACCATGAGTTTCAACTTTAATTGATATACCTCTTTTTTTAGCGGCTTGTTCTAAGGCCTCTTGCGCCATGTATGTATGCGCAATTCCTGTTGGACATCCAGTAGCTGCAATTATTTTATATTTTGTCATCTTAATTCCTCCTTAATATTAGATATTTTTACCTGCTTAGTCAGCTCTTTTACATTCGAAAAATCTGTTAACCCTTTTGAAAATGCCGTTGAACTCGCGGCTGCTATACTTTCTCTAAATACTTCTTCTATTTTTTTGTCCCCTATCGCTACCCCTGCTAAAAAAGTTCCCAACATGGTGTCGCCGGCCCCAGCCGTGTTAACAACGGTTCCTTTAGGGACAGTTCCATATAACACAACCTCTTTATTTATAAACATTGCACCACCGCCACCCAATGATAATAAAATATTTTGTGCACCCAATTTAATTAATTCTTTTGAATAAGTTATCAATTCATGTTGAGATAGTTTATGTTCTACGCCAAACCAACTCATTAATTCTTCATCATTTGGTTTTAAAATATAAGGATTATATTTCAATGTATCCAGTACGGTTTGATAACTAGTATCCAAAACTAGCTTATATCCTTTTTCCTGCGCCTGCTTTGCGATACTAATTAAAATTTCTTCAGAGATTCCGTCAGATAAACTACCAGATACAACTAATGTATCCTTTTCATCTAAATTTTGAATCTTATCCATGAACTGATTTATTTCATCATCACTAACATGTGGACCTTTATTTACTAATTTATACTCCGTATCTTGCTGAATTACTCTTGTAAAAACATTAATTCGTGTATTAGCATCGATATGTACAAAATCAGTTTTTATATTGCACCTTGCCAACTCAGACTCAATATACGCATTAGTAAATCCTCCACCAACTCCAATAGCAGTACTTTCTACGCCTTTCTTTTTTAGAATAAAACTAACATTAACTCCTTTACCATTCGCTTGTATTTCATAATTTTCCGTTCTATTAACAATATTTTTTTTCATTTCATCGGTTTGGATAAAAAGATCAATAGCTGGATTCAATGTACATGTATATATCATAATTTTTACCCCTTTCTTCTACCTACCAATACTACATCTGACAGAAATGAAAAGGTTTTCAATATATGATTTTGTATGCTACAATTGAAAATAAACAAACAATCAAGGTGAGGTGACCAGTAATGTCTCTTAGTAACTCCGAAAAGATTCTTTGGCAAGTCATTCAAGATAACCTAGAAGATATTCCGATATTAACAATAACCAACCTTAGCGATTTAGCTCATGTATCAACCGCTACAGTCGTACGAACGCTCAAAAAAAAAGGCTACAGCGGTTATATGGATTTTAAACAATCTATAATTACTAAAGAAAAAGAAAAAAAATATAAGAATATTCAGAATATGGATCACGATATCCAACAAGTCATTATGAAGAATGAACATGAACTTAATAACACACTACGTATGCTTGACGTTAATACCATAGAAAAAACAGTTCAAAAAATTAAACGTTCAAAAAAAATATACATTTTCTCAAGGGGTTTTTCTGAATTAATTGCAATTGAAATGCTAACAAAATTTGAATTATTAAATAAAAATTGTGTCAGTTTTACGGATCCCAATATTATTAAACAAATTAGTCACAGGATTACATATAATAATATTTTAATTATTATTTCATTGAACGGAACTACTGCAGAACTCCTTGAAGGTGCTAAAAATACGTATAAAAATGGAGCCGATATTATTGTATTAACAACCAACAAATTAAGTCCACTTATTAAATATTCAGATTCCGTGTTTATCGGATTTAAATCTGAAATTTCATATTTCCCTGAATTTGAAGTTAAATCTCGTTTACCATTACAGGTAATGAGCCGTATACTTTTAGATTCTTATGCAATTCGAACAAAGAAAGCTAGCAAATAAATTTATTTCACTTCTACTTTTTTTCATTACTAAATCATTAAAAATAAAGAGGCTAAACATGACGTTTAGCCTCTTTATTTTACTATTTTAATACCTTATCAAACCACGATGTAGCAGTACTTTCAAGAACGACATTTAAATCTTCAATATTCTTTTTACCAACTGTGTTCATCCATTCTTTACCTTTTTCTTCACCATCTTTAGCAAATGGTTCGATACCTTTGCTCCATGTTGCACGTCCACAAAGTACACCATTAAATGTTGATTTTGCTTCATGAGCAAATACTAAAGTATCTTGGAATAATTGTGCCGATACACCACCACTTAAGAAAATAAATGGTAATTTGGTTGCATCACTTTGTTCTTTAAATATATCTAATGCTTCTGTCTTAGAATATACCACCTCATTATCGTCGTTAAACCCTTCCACATAATCCATATTGACTGGCACTTCTACTTTAAGTACATCTACTTTATATTCAGGTTTAGAAAATTCTTTCATCATTTCAATAACTTTATGAGGTTTTACTTTAGCATACTCTGAACCTTTAACATCGTCATTAGTTGCATCATAAGAAACCAATTCTAAAAATAATGGCATATCTTCTGCAGCACATTCTGAACCAAGACGCTCCATATATGCATGTTTCATATTATTAATCTCAGCATTTTCGTCTATATCATAATAAAGTAAGAATTTAATAGCGTCAGCGCCCTCTTCTTTAAGACGACGAACTGACCAATCTGGTAATAAGTCAGGTAAGCGACCTGGGGTAGTAACATCATAACCCGTTTTTTCGTATGCAACTAGTAATCCAGTACTTGCATTACGGACCTTTGCTGCTGGAAGACCATATTCTGGATCAAGTAATATTGCTGAAGCGTATGGTGTTAATTCTGATGAAATTACTTTTTTAAATTCAACGATATCTTCTTCATTTGCTGGCTTATTTGCTGCTGCTGCCAACATTTTTTTTAAAGATCCTCGTTGATCAATTGCTAATGCTGCAATTACGCCTTTTTCATTTGAAAGTGCTTTAAGTCCTGCCAATTTATTTGGTGTCATTTTTATTCCGTCCTTTATTATTTTTTTACTTCTCTCATCCACTTATAATTCTATCTTTGAAGAATATGAAAAGGTTTTTAAAATTTCATTTTTTACATACCAATTAAAAATAACTTAACAATCATAAATACCGTTTACTCCGACTAGCTCTTAATAAAGAATCAGTTAATATCATTTTTTATATTTTAAAGTACCATTTAAATATGTTTCCTCAAAATTTAAATCATGATCTAAAACAATGAAGTCAGCATCTCTACCTGCCGCAATACTTCCGCACTTATCATCAATTCCAACGCTTCTAGCGGGCACATAACTAGCCATTTGGATTGCTTCTTCAGGAGTAGAAATATTCCAATCAACAACATTTTTAACTGCTTCCATTAATTTTAAGACACTACCAGCTAAACTTCCTGACTCTAACCTTGCGGCGCCATCTTTAACAACAACTGGGAACTCACCTAATGTATAATTTCCATCAGGCATTGCACCAGCACGCATACAATCAGTTACTAATACAATGTGGTCTGCTCCTTTAACGTTAATTAAAATTTTAGCAGATGCCGGATTAACATGTTGACCATCACAAATTAGTTCATCATAGACACTACTTAATGACATTGCTGCGCCAACCATCCCTGGCTCTCTATGATTAAGTGGGCTCATTCCGTTATACGTATGAACGAAAATAGATGCACCAGATTCTACTGCAGATTTAGCTTGATCAAACGTAGCATCACTATGCCCCAATGCTACTTTGACCCCTTGTTTAGTTAAGGCCTCAGTAAATTCTTTAACACCCTTTCGCTCAGGTGCAATCGCAATTTTTCGAATAAGTCCATGCGCTAATTTTTGCCAATGCTCAAAAATATCTATACTTGGATCTAAAAAGTATTTAGGATTTTGCGCACCTTTGTGTTTTTCAGTAAAAAATGGACCCTCAAAAAAGATACCCTGTATTTTTGCACCACGTACTTCACCATGACGCTTACCAAAGTCAGAAATAACTTCGTTCAACGTTTCTGGAGCTGCCGTCAATGTTGTCGGCAGAAATGAAGTAACGCCACATTCTAATAAACCTTCAGACATCATTTTTGCGCCCTCAAAATCGTTATCCATCACATCATATCCCTTTAAACCATGGACATGTGTATCTACAAGCCCTGGTGCAATCCATTTACCCGTATATTCTTTGATATCACCATCAGGTTTTTCTTGTTGATAATCACCAAATTTACCATCAATAATTGCCAAGTACCCTTCATTTTCAACCGTGTTTTTCAAGAAAAACTTATCTGCATGAATATAATATATTTCCACCAGTAATGCCTCCTATATTATTTTTGTTAAAAAGAAACTAGCCCATTATCCATAGTCTAGTTCCGCAGGCCTCTTCTAGAATAACTTGAAGAATGCACCTACTAAGCCAACAACTACTGTGAGCCCAATCAACATCAATGGAGATTTACCTTTTTTCAACATCCAGTAACAGAAGAATGTATAAAGAAGCGGTAATAATGCCGGCATCACTTTATCAATAACACCTTTTTGTAAATCAATATCAATTTTCCCAGCATGAATCACAACACCAAATTTAAAGTTAACGTATGTTGCAACCAAGGCTCCAACAACAGTTAATCCAACTATCGACGCAGCACGTGATATTTTTTTTGTATTTTCCTTCATACTCGAAATAGCACGAGTACCAGTTCTATACCCATAATTCATTAACCAGAATAGTAACCCAAAATGCACTGCATTAAAGACAACAAGGAATAAGATCGGTCCAAGTGGATTTCCATTCATTGATAATGAAACCCCAACTCCGGCTGTAATAGGTAGCAACGTTAACCAGAACATCGCATCCCCAATACCACCTAAAGGTCCCATCATTGCTACTTTGATACCACGAATAGTTGATCTATTTTCTTTATTTTCTTCCATTGCTAAAATAACACCTTGAACAAATGTTACTAAAAATGGATGTGTATTAAAAAATTGTAAATGATCAAGCATTGCATATGAGAAATCTTCTTTATCTTTATGAATTTTTTTCAATCCAGGAATTAAACTATAAGTCCACCCACCACCTTGCATACGTTCATAATTAAATGAAGCCTGTAAAAGTAGTGAACGCCAAACCATTTTGTTTAAATCTTTTTTTGTAATTACCTTTTCAACAGTAGGATCGTTATAAGTATCTGGGATCACAACATCATTGCGATCAAATTTCTTTTTAGATGCCATCACTATAGTCCTCCTCTTCATTAACTGTTACGGTTGCTACTTTTTTTCCACCATTATCAGATTTTGCTCCACCAATAAAGAAATCATAAGCAGCGATTGAAATACCAATGATTGCGACTCCTAAGATTGGTAAGTTACCATATGCTGCAACAACAAATCCAATTGCGAAGAATGGTGCGTACGCTGTCTTCCACATAATTTTTAACAACATGGCAAATCCAACAGCTGGCATAATACCACCGGCCGTACTTAATCCTGTTAAGATCCATGCAGGAACGGCTTCAACCATTCCTTGCGCTTTACTTGCACCGAGGAAGATTGGTAAGAACGCCATAATGAAGTAGAAAACAAACAAGATTAGCGGACCCATGTAGTTCAATCGATCAATTTTCTTATCATTACCTTCCATCGCGTATTCATCCATTTTATGCATAACTGGTGAGTAAGCTGTAAATAGTAATGTAACTAAACCTTGTACGGCAACTGCAAATGGTACGGCAATACCAACTGCTAATGTTGGTGTTTGATGAGCAATAATTGCAAATGCGGTTCCCATAATTCCACCAATAACAACATTAGGTGGCTGTGCTCCAGCAAGTGGAACCATTCCAGCCCAAACTAATTCTAATGTACCACCAACAATTAAGCCGGTTTGAAAATCTCCTAATATTAGACCAACTACTGCACCAGTAACGATTGGTCTATGAATATGTGTTAAACCACTATACATATCGATACCGGCAATACCAGCCCATAGTCCAATTAATAACGCTTGTACTAACATATAAATTTCCTCCTTTTTATTATTATATTTACGTTTTTAATATTCTTTCAGTAAGCGCATCATATCTGATGCCTTTTCATTCGGAATACCTTGAACCTCTAGTTCAACACCCAAATCATGCATTTTATTGAATGCTTGAACATCGGTATCATCGACTGAGATAGTTGCCGATAATTGTTTCTTCCCTTCTGAAAAATGTAAATTACCAATATTTACTTTCTTAATTGGGACACCTCCTTCAATAATTTTAGCCATGTCTTCTGGCGTACGAACAACTAATAATATTTTTTGTTTATCCGAGGCTTTACCAATAATACGAATCGTTTTTTTAATATCGAAAAAGCGGATTCCAACAGTTTCAGGAATAACCATCTCCATTAAACTTTGCTGTACATCATCTTTAGAAACCTCATCATTCGCAACTACAACTAGATTAGCGTCAATCGTATTAACCCATGTCATACCAACCTGTCCATGAACAAGTCTGTTATCAATTCTTGCAAGTAAAATGTTTGGTGTTGTCATAATAAATTCCTCCTTGAAATTTTTATTTATAGGCATGTAAAGTTACACCTTTAACTACACGATTTACGGTACCGCTTGGTGAAGGTGTATCTGGTGTGTTTCCCACTTTTACTGAACTTAATAATGAAATAGTTTGCGCATACATAACATCAGCAAGAGCCAGATATCCTTCTGGTAAAAGGGCATCTCCTGATTCAAATGTGAAACGATCACCACTAAAGTTATTCTGTCCCTCAATATCAATCCCAATTACTTTAGCGGCAATTTTATCTCCACTCACTTCTTCTAAAATATCAATATCGTATTGACGTGTATATTCTTGATTGTTAACAAATACAAAAACTAATGTTTTCTCGTTGACGAACGATTTAGGTCCATGTCGGAACCCCATTGAAGAATCAAACATTGTTGTTAGCTTACCTGCCGTTAGTTCAAGAATTTTCAACTGTGCCTCTCTTGTTAATCCCGATAAACTTCCGGACCCAAGATAGACAACCCGATCAAATTCCATATCAATAACAGCTTTTATTTCAGCTTCACGTTTAATCACTTCATGACCCATTGCAATAATAGTCTCAACATATTTTTCTTTAATATCCTTACGTGTTGTATCAAAAATTAATAACGCTGAGAGTGACATACAACTGTATGATCCAGTCATTGCAAATCCCTTATCATTAGACAGCGCAGGCATCATCAATAACAAATTACGTTCGTCATCTTTTGTACCAACAGCAAGTTTCCCTTCCGGAGCACAAGTAATTGTAATTTGATATAAATTTTTAATTATTTTTCTTGAAATTTCAACAGCGGCAACACTTTCAGGACTATTACCACTCCTAGCAAACGAAACTAAAATAGTCGTAGCATCTGGTACTAAATAATCATATGGTGCAGATACGATATCGGTTGTTGGAATACTTTCAAACTGATAATTTGCACGATCCCCGTGGTTACTTAAGTATGGTGTTACAGTATCACCAACATAAGCGGATGTTCCTGCTCCTGTAAAAATGACCCGAATCAACCCGTTCGAGGTAGATTTAACTGATTTTAAAAATGTCTTTATTTCGTCTGACTTTTCACTAAAATTATTAAATGCCTCAGTCCAAAGTTCAGGTTGTTGTTTAATTTCACCTGTTGTAATATTTGCGCCCATTATTTCCAACTCTTTTTCATTCTTCTCAAACATATTAAGCTCTCCTTTAGATGCCATTATCATCTATTTCTACTCTTTTTTTTGTTTCAAATTGCATAATACCTTTTTTACCAGCATCCAGTGCTTTCTCCATAAACGCGCTCATGTTCAAATCCCGGTTAAATAACATATCTAATAACATCGGTATATTCGATCCTGTTAAAACGCTTACATTATTATGCAGTAATTTTATTTTAACTGCTTCATTAAATGGTGTTCCTCCAGGAATATCAGTAAAGAAAACTATTCCATCTAAGCCGTTTAATTTGTTAAGCGCTTTCATATAGTCGCCGCTTAAATCTTCCGCGGTCATTCCTTGTATAAAATCACAAAGAATAAAATTTTCTTGTTGTCCGGCAATAAGTTCAATATTTGATCCCATTCCAGTTGCAAAGTTCCCATGTCCAGCTACTACCATACCAATCATATAATTATCCTCCCTTATTTATTGTGTCGAATATGATAAGTAAATTTATCACCCCTCGCAATACTCAACGTAAATTCAATTACTTCATTTTTTGTGTTATACGTCGTTCGCTCTAATTTAAGAACAGGTGCACCTTCATAAAAATTTAATAAAGTTGCATCATTGCCTGCCATAACACCTGCTGTTAAAGATTCATCAGCCGTTTTTACAATCTGGTTATAATCATCTAAAAAAATGACATACATCGCTTGCTTATTTAATGTCTCCACAGTTAAAGAGGGAAATTTAGCATACGGTAAGTAAGTTCTCTCTAACATCATTGGTTCATCTGATGCAAGTCTTAATCGTTTTAATTTAATTACCTTGGTACCAACTTCAACTTTTAAACCTTGAGCAATAAACTCATTAGCACTAATAACATCAAAGCTAATTATTTTACTACTCGGTTCTTTATCAAGGGAAACCATTTGTTCTGTAAAACTAAACGTTCCCCCTAAATCAGTCTTAATTTTAGCGATATTCGACACAAATGTTCCTTTACCATGTTGGCGATATACATAACCCATTAGTTCTAACTCATTTAGTGCTGTTCGGACAGTCGTACGACTCATATCGTAAGCAATAGATAAATCACGTTCAGACGGTAATTTATCATTCACCTTTAGATTCTTTTCAATTTCTTCTTTTAGCGTATCTACTAATTGATCATAGAGTGGACGCTCATAATTACCGTTTAACATTACTTTTCCCCCAAGTGGTTACTACCACATACATAATATATTATTTTTAAAACTCTTTGTCAATAGTTATTTTTATATTAACTATTATTAAATCATTTGTATTTTCAACATTGGTACCTACCATTAATCATGTTTTTTAATTCCCCCCTTCTAAAGTAATCATATTTCACTTTAAAGTTATAGATTATTAGCGACACACTACTTCGCTGTATAAAATTATCGTGACCGATATGACTTGCTTTCTAATTATATCAATTAAGCATAACTTTTATTTATTAGATTCTAAACTCATATAAATTCTTTCTACAATAAATACGTAAGGGTACTAAAAAGTTACTTTAGTCTAAATAATATACATCTAAAATAAAACGTTTACATTTTAGTAAAAGTTTAGTAAAATGTAGTTGTTAACTAAAAGAATGCGTTTTCACGTTTATTATTTTTATGTTTTGCTATTATGAATAACAATTTCTTTTACCAAAAATCTATTATATAGGAAGAGGTCATTAGAATGGATACAAATAAATTAACGATTGATGCCGAACGATTTGCAGCTGCAATTATTGCCGGAAATCCTAAGCAAACAAATGAAGATAACAAGATATATATTAAACGTCAATTGACGTTATACCTTGAATCAGTTTTGTTAGTTAATGATTTTAATTCTTTAGAAGAAAACCAATTAGGTTCTGCTAAAGAAAAACAACGTCAAGCAATTTTAGATAAGATTATCGAACACAGATATAACTAATTTTAACTACACTCGAAAGGAATTAAACTAATGAAAAATTCTAAAGATTTTAAACAATATGCTTCATATGCCTTTGGTGCATTTGGACATGATGCCTTTTATGCAACACTTAGCACTTATTTTATGATTTTTATTACAAGTCAATTATTCGTTACAAAGGATGCTGGTTTCAACGCTAAAATGATTGGTTACGTCACAACTATGATGGTTGTTATTCGAATTGTTGAGATCTTTTTTGATCCTTTAATTGGTGGCGTTATTGATAATACTCGTACTCGTTGGGGGAACTTTAAACCATGGTTACTAATCGGTTCAATTGTCAGTTCAATTGGATTAATCCTTATTTTCACTGATTTTGGTGGTTTAGCTACAAGCAATCCTTATCTTTACTTAATTCTTTTTGCCATTGTTTATATCATTCTAGATAGTTTCTATTCATTTAAAGATATTTCATTCTGGTCAATGTTACCAGCTCTAAGTGTCGAATCAGAAAAACGGACTAAATTTGGAACAATTGCTCGTTTTGGTTCAACATTAGGTGCTCAAGGTGTTATTATCGTTATCGTCCCAATCGTTGTCTTCTTTTCAAAAATGTTCTCAGGTACAACTGGTAATACACAAACAAAAGCAGGTTGGTTAGGTTTTGCTATTGTTATCGGTTTGGTTTCATTCTTAGGTGCTTTAGCAACTATTTTAGGAACTAAGATTGAAAAAAATGCAATTCGTGAAAATACTGAAAAAGTTCGTTTCCGTGATGTTTTCAAAGTTATCGGTAAAAATGATCAGTTAATGTGGTTATCATTATCATATTTCCTTTTCGCTTTTAGTTATGTTATTACAAATTCACTTTTGATTTACTACTTCAATTATGTTTTAGGTAGTGCAGCTGCATTTACTACTGTTGGTGTTCTAACAGCAGTCTTAGGAATTATTTCAGTTTCATTGTTCCCAACTTTAGTTGCATTGGTTCATCGTCGTGCTATCTACCTTGGCGGAATCGCTGTCATGCTATTGGGTTACATTCTCTTCCTATTTGCTGGTACTAACCTTGTTGTTGTCTTAATTGCTGTTGGCTTATTCTTCTTCCCATATCCACTTGTTTTCTTAGCAGCATTGATGACAATTACGGATAGTGTTGAATACGGTCAATTAAAGAGTGGAACACGTAATGAATCTGTTACTTTAGCAGTTCGTCCTTTGTTGGATAAATTAGCTGGTGCCTTCGCTAATGGTGTTGTTGGTTTTGCCGCAATCCAAGCTGGTATGACAGGTAGTGCTAAACCAAGCGATATTACAAACAGTGGTTTACTACAATTCAGAATGTACATGTTCTTCGTTCCAATGGCCTTAATAATTGTTGCTGCTCTTATCTTTATGTCAAAAATTAAATTGACTGAAGCTAAACATGCTGAAATCGTTACAGAATTAAAAAAGAAATTAGATTAATATAATTAAAAAAACAGCGATCAGATAAAATCTGGTCGCTGTTTTGCTGTCTAATCGTTAAGTCCTTTACCATCAAGAATTTTCGGAATATATTTAATAATTCTAGCCTCACGCGTTTCTGTTTTTTTAGCATCTGCAAAATAACGTGCATACGTTTTTTGACGTCCAAGCGTTAACGTTTCAAAAAATTCTTCCAATTCTGGCATTTCATTCATTTTTTTCTGGAATTCCACTGGCAACACTAATTCAGTTGGTTTACCCTTAGGAACCTTTAACCCAGCCTTTTCTGCATTAATTGCTTGTTGAATGTAATCACTTATCTCTACTTTTAAATCAGTAACATCTTTTAAGCTATGAAATCTAATTTGGCGACCAACCTCAGTATGTTCGCCCGTTGGAACTAAAATACCCTTACCATCATCAATCAGAGTTCCTTTTAAGAAAAGTAATGCCATATACTCTTTAAATCCTTGAATTAAGACAATATTTTTACCATTTAGTGTATAACAAGGTTTGCCCCATTTAAATTCTTCAGTCAGTCCCGTTTCGAGTGCAAGTTCTCTTAACTGTGTCATTTCTTCTTTCCATTGTGTTGCTTTTTCTAAGTGTAAATCAACTTTTGGATTCTTTTTAATTTCTGTCATTGTCTTAACCCCTTTATTTTATAATCTTTTTTCTGGATTTAATTGTAGCCCAATCAATGAACATAACAAGAAAAATGCAGCTAATAATATCGTTTTAGTTCCCATTATCGGTACCATAGCACCCATAGAAATTGCGCCAAAAAGAAATGCTAAGACGACACCCAACATCCGCCAACCTTTAGCCATTGCGATTATATTACCTTTAACAATTCCGTCATAAAAACTTTCAGCCATTGTCCTCAAATTACCCGTCATCATAAATGACGTAAAAGGTCCTCCGTTGATTTGTCTAAATTCTTGAAGTTGAGCTGCTGCAACCATTGAAATGATTCCTGTAGATAACTGTGCTGGCCAATTTCTTGGAATAAATGCAACAATAATTAAAAGGATCGTCTCAATACCGATAACAAATCGTTGTCGTTTATTAATTGAATCTTCTTCTTTAAATCGATGTTGCAGATTTCTAGTTATAATAATACCAATCATAAAAGCAAAAATTGGAATCAGATGATCGAATATGGCCCCCCATTTCATTTGGCCCATATCAATACCTAATATAATTAAATTTCCGGTTTGCATACCAGCGAAAACACCATCATGTACGATATAGGTATACGCATCAAATCCCCCGCCGGCAAATATTAATCCAGCGAACAGTACCCTATCCAATAGTGACATTGGTTTTTTCATCAAATCCTTCTTTCAGATTGTACTTAAAATATTCTTTCAAATTAAGTATACTAAATTATCAGAAGTTAACAAGAATATACGATTAATTTTTACTATTAAAGACGTTATCAAGCGATTTTTTCTGTTTTAAAGTTTATAATGAAATTAGTTTTTATAAGACAAGGGAGATTACTTTTATGCATTTAGCCATTATTGGTGCCGGACCACGAGGTCTGATTACACTTGAACGACTCATTGCTTGGCAACAAGCAGATCCTTCAAATTCACCACTTACTATTGATTTATATGATCCATATGGTGTTGGTGGGCGCGTATGGTCACCAACTCAACCACACGAATTAATCATGAATACCGCAGCTCAACAAATTAGTTTATTCTATGGAACAAGCGTCCAATCTATTGGTCCAGTTATCCCAGGACCAAACATTTTCGAATGGGCTCAATCTGATGCTCATGATTTTATCGAAATAAATAATTATTCAGCGGATTTTTTAACTGAAATTAAAGATTTACATCCAAACGATTATGCAACAAGAGCACTTTTTGGTGTTTATATCCAATGGTACTACGCTGAATTACTTAAACGTGCCTCTAACAATATCACAATTAATTTGAATAAAAGTACGGTTACACAAATTTCAAAAAAAGCTGATCAATTTGAAATCACAACCGCCTTACCTTCAGTTAGCATCGTTGACTATGTCGTAATGTCTTTAGGTAATCTTGAAAATGAATTATCTGTCGGACAAAAAAGATTTGATACATTCGCTACAGAAAACAAGTTAACTTATGTTTTACCAGGCTTTCCAAATGAAACAAAACTAGATCATATCACGCACGAAGATACTGTTATTTTACGTGGCTTAGGTCTTAGCTTCTTTGATTTAGTGACCCGTTTGACTGTAGGCCGTGGTGGTCTATTTAAGCGATTAGAGAACGGGCAACTACAATATCAAGCAAACGGTAACGAACCTCACATTGTGGCAGGTTCGCGTCGTGGATGGCCTTATCATGCCAAAGGGGATAATCAAAAATCACCCGGCGAAGAAACTCAAGCTCATTTTTTAACGGCGGCTAAAATGGCAGTTTTCATGGAAAATGGTACCGTTTCTTTCAATGAATTTTGGACCTTATTAAGTCATGACGTTGAATATCAATATTATTCATTACTTGTCGCACAGAATTATCCAAAAATCGATTTAACAAAATTCCAATTAGCTTTCTTAAAAGATCCTAAAGTAACCGTTGAGCGATCAATTATTCTTGAAGAAGATCGCTTTAATTGGGATCATCTAGGAAATCCAATGACTAAAAAACCTAATGAAGATTTCAAAGCCGTTATGTTAGACCATTTACAAAAAGATGCAGTAGATGCAAAATTAGGTACTAAGACCGGACCATTGACCAGTGCTCTTGAGGTTTTACGTGACTTACGTCTTCCGGTTAGACAATTAATTGATAACCGTCTCTTAACAGATGATGACTATTTAACTAACTTCTTAGGCTGGTTTAATTCATTAAATAACTTTTTAACAATCGGGCCTCCTACCATTAGAGTTGAACAATTACGGGCACTCGTTGAAGCTGATGTTGTTACACTATTAGAACCTGGAATGGTCGTCGATACTAAAGATCATCAATTTGAAACATATAGTGCAAACCAACCAGATCAACGCTACTTAGCAACAACTCTAATTGAAGCACGCGTTCCTGCTGTTCATGCGACAACAGCAACAAGTCCTTTAATAAAACAGTTACTCGATACAAAAATCGCCAATCCTTTAATTTTAAATCCAACTAAAGGTGATTCTGTTATAGATGGCGCAGTCAACGTTGACCCTGTCAGCAATTTATTACTAGATGAGCATAAGACACCGCAACCTGGTTTATACTTCTGGGGTGTTCCGACTGATGGTGTTCATTGGCTAACAGCTGCAAGTCCAAGACCTTTTGTAAATGATGTTAGTTTACGCACAGCTAATGATATTGTTAAAGCTATTTTTACAGAAGAGTCACATAAATAATAATTAAAAAAGTGAATCATACCCTATATTGAGAATAGAGTATGACTCACTTTTTTAATATCTTTTACCTATTAAATTGACGTTAATTAATCCTAAAATAATAATTTTCTACTTGAGGATAACATTATATTCTAAATCATGATAAAATCATTAACTAGATATCCATCAACATTTCTTTATTAATTATGCTACTTAAATCAAAGGAGAAAAATGATAAAATCAATTATGCACGATGAAATATTTCTCGCACAAAAAGCTGAGATTGCAACTAAAAATGATGGCTCAATCGTAACCGATTTATTAGATACATTAGAAGCAAATAAAGAGGTTTGTGTTGGAATGGCTGCCAATATGATTGGTGTGAATAAACGAATTATCGTTTGCCAATTTGGTAATCTAAATGTTCCCTTTATTAATCCTAAGATTACAAAAAAATCTGGACGTTACAACGTCAATGAAGGTTGCCTTTCGTTGACTGGCGAACGTCCAGCACAACGATATGATTCCATTACAGTTGATTATTTAGACAAATCATTTCAACCACAAACCCAAAAGTTTTCAGGTTGGATGGCACAAATCATTCAACACGAAGTCGATCATTGTGAAGGTATTATCATCTAAATGAAAAAATCTCGAGAAAATAAATTCTCGAGATTTTTTTATTATTTAAATTTAAGCTTGAGCAGTTGGATAAATCGTAAATTCATTAACATTAACTTCTTCTGGTTGATCAATGGCAAACTTAACCACGCGTGCAATTGCGACCGGATCAATTCCAACTTGTTCATAAAATGACGACATCCCTGAAAGGGTTTGTTCATCCGTAATAGTATTTAATAATTCTGTGTTAATTGCTGCTGGATATAAGGTTGATGTTCTTATATTTGTTTTTTCCATAGCACTTTCTGTCCTTAGAACTTCCATTAAATTACGGACAGCAAATTTTGTTGCGCCATAAACACCTGCATCTGGGAATGATTTAATGCCTGCAACAGATGATGTTGTAATAACATGTCCATGTTTTTGTTCAATAAATATAGGCAACACTGCAGCAATTCCGTTCAATACACCTTTGATATTGATATCAATCATATCATCCCATTCATCCGTTTTTAAAGCCGATAAGGGCGAGTTAGGCATGATTCCAGCATTATTGAATATAACATCTATCCCACCAAAAGTTTCTTGTGCTAAAGTAACTAAATTCTTAACGTCACTTGCCTTAGTGACATCAGTAACGGCATATGTTGCCTGACCACCATTCTTTTTAATTTCTTCAACAATCTTTGCTAACTTAGCTTCACGACGAGCACCTAAAACGACTTTAGCCCCACCTTCAGCTAACATTCTGGCCGTTGCTTCACCAATACCACTTGATGCTCCTGTAATAACAACAACTTTATTTTCTACTGACATATCATTATCCTCCAATTTAATTAGTATGTTTACATTACTCTTTAAAGTGCACTCTAAGTCAACAAAAAAAGACTCATTTTTATACAAAATAAAAGTGAGTCTCTAGTACCTATTTATTTAAACGGTAAGCAGCGTGATATAAAGGGCCTACGTATTCATTAAATGCAAAACCTGATTTAATTCCAGCAGTTACAAAATCTTTTGCTTTATAGACAGCTTCTTTAACTGACAATCCGTTTGCAAGGCCCGCAGTTATGGCCGCTGCAAATGTACATCCTGCTCCATGATTATAAGCAGGCGTTATCTTTTCAGTTTCTAAAACCTCAAATTGAGTTCCATCATAAAATAAATCAAGCGCCTTTTCACCCTTAAGAGCTTTACCGCCTTTAACAACGACATTTTTTGCACCTAACTCATGAATCTTAATAGCTGCTTGTTTCATGTCGTCAAGTGATTTCAAAGTTCCCATTCCAGATAAAACACCAGCTTCAAACAAATTAGGCGTTGTGACTGTCGCAATTGGGATCAATAAATCACGGATAGCATCAGCTGCTTCTGGATTTAATACTTCATCTTCACCTTTACAAACCATAACAGGATCAATCACAACATTCTTAATCTCTTTTTCTAAAATGCTTTCACGAGCTACTTCTGTAATTGCAACACTACCAAGCATCCCTGTTTTCATTGCAGCAATATCTCCGCCGGCACCTGTCGTTTTCAACTGTGCTTTTACTAATTCAGCATCCATAACAGTTACGTTATGTGCCCATCCAGCATCTGGATTCATGGTAACAATTGAAGTTAGCGCAACCATACCATAAGTTCCAAACTCTTCAAATGTTTTCAAATCTGCTTCCATACCAGCGCCACCACTTGCGTCGCTACCAGCAATTGTTAAAACCTTAGGAATTATTTTCGTCATTACTAATCTCCCTTTTATTGGATGATTTATTTTTAAATTAATATTATTTTATCATACGCCTTGTTATAAACAGCGATACTATTAGGAGTCTTACGCTTCAGAAATATATCGGTATCATTAAAGAGCCACTCAAAATTTTAAATGACAGCTTTCACTTCTTATAAACCTAATGACATAAAAAAAGTTTTTTTATTTATCTAATTTTTGATCGACACTTTTTGTTTCTCTTAATAAAAAGACTGCTGCTAGAATTCCAATAATCATAATGACCAATGATGTTAAAACAACTTGAATCATGCCTTTATCAAAAGCTGTTAAAACAATCTTTTGAACTTTATCAGCATAAGGAGTCGCTATTATTTTTTGACTCCACGCAACCATATGTCCAGAAAATGCTCCTGCATTTACTAAGGCTTGCTGAATACCCGTTGCAGCTACACTAGGAATATGACTATCACTAAAACCAGTGCTCAAACTTGATTCATATGCTTTAGTTTGTGCTAAACCAAGAATTACAACGCCTACTGTTATTCCAATTTGACGAAAAACATTCAATAAACCAGATGCCATGCCAATTTCTTTTGGATTAATATTATCCATAGCAGCAGTATTAATCATCGGATTAATAATAGCGTTACCCAATCCAGTTAATACAAGAAGCGGAAGTAATTGCATGTAGGTAAAGTCCGTTGTTGTTACCTGGCTAAACGTAAATAAACCAAGTGAGGCAACGATAAATCCAAGTGAAATCATCCACTTTTTACCAAACTTGTATCCTAGAACTCCTGTAAAAGGACCTAAGACAAGCGACCATAAACTCATAGGTAGTTGATGTAATCCCGTGGAAAAGGCTGAATATCCCATATAATTTTGCATTAAACTTGTTTGATAAGCGGCTAACGCAAAGATACCAGCACCAAGTGCAAATGCAAGAATTACAACACCAACAAAATGACGATTTGTTAATAATGTTAAATTCATCATTGGCGATTTAACTTTTAACTCTACAAAAACAAAGGCAGTTAAGATTAAAATTGATGCAATTAACCATCCCATAACATGCATATCAGTCCAAGCCCAATGCATATGTTGTTCTTTTTGAATTAAGCCATAAATACCAGCAAATAATCCAACTGCTGAAAGAATCATTCCTATAAAATCAATCGATTCCCCAGCGCCATATGCAGGTGTTTCTTTAACATTTCTAATAACCAAATAAATCGCAATGATACCGACCGGTAGATTAACAAAGAAAATTGAAGGCCAACCAAAGTTCTCAACTAAAAATCCACCAACTAAAGGTCCGATTGCTGTTGAGAATCCAATAACTGATCCTAAAATACCAAGTGCTGTCCCACGTTCTCGGCCTTCAAAGTTAGACGCAACTAACGCCATTGATAAACTCATCATTCCTGAACCACCAATTGCTTGAACTGCTCGACCAAAATCAAGAACTAATAAGTTTGGTGCAAGCCCATTTACAACAGATGCAATCGTAAACAAAATTGTACTAGCGATGAAGACTTTTTTTCGTCCAAACATATCACCTAATTTTGAAACAATTAATAAACTGACTGCATACATTAACGTATATGCATTTAATATCCATTGTAAATCACTAAATGTTGTTTTAAAATCAACTGCCATACTTGGTAAAGCAACATTTACAACAGTAACATCTAAAAGGCCCATAAAAACACCTAAACTCATAGCGAACAATGCTACCCAACGATTTGTTGCTTTTTTCATTTTTTATTCTCCTTTTGTATATCTTTAATTTGCTCCACTACACCAATATAATTCATACCACATATTTTAAAGCAATAAGTTTCATTCCATTTAGAATCATGGACGACCATTTTTCCAATACCAATCGTAACTTATATCCTGACATATTACGACTCATTAGTACTGTTAAAATTAATAATCTATACATATCACTTTAGCGTCTTTCTTCGAAGTCCTTTTAGAAATCACTATTAGACTCATATAAGTATAGTTTTTTTAGCCCTATTTGCAAGTTTTTTGTAAAGCTAATATTTTGCCAATATACCTTAATCATGATAAGTTTTACTTATAATAAGTAAATAAAAAGGAGATTTTATAATGGCAAAATTAACAGAAGATATGAAAAAAATGATTCCTGAACAACTTAATTTTCTTTCAACCGTAGATGAAAATGGGTTCCCACAAGTTGGTCCTAAAGGATCAATGCGTGTTTTTGATGATACGCATTTGATTTATAATGAAGAAACAGCTAAACATGCATTACACAATCTTCAAAATAATGGCCGTGCAGCTGTTGCTGTTATAGATCGTCCTAATCTAAAAGGCTTCCGGTTTGAAGGCACAGCACATTTAATTGATTCCGGTAAAATTTTTGACGATGCTGTTAAATTTGGTGAAGAACGCCATTTACCAAAAATGTACTATGCTGTCATCATTGATGTTGAACGTATTTACAAATTAGATGCTGGCCCAACTGCTGGTGATTTAATTGCTGATTAAATATTAAGACAAAAGGACTAAATCCCGTAAATGGGATTTAGTCCTTTTGTCTTATTTTTGAGCTAATTGTTCTAAAATAGCTAATCCAACACCATCTTCATCATTCTTTTTTGCATGATGATTAGAAATATCTTTATTAATTTGATGACCATTCTCCATTGCATAACTGATACCTGCAGCTTTTAACATCGATATATCATTCAAATTATCGCCAATTGCCATCACTTCTGACATAGGAATACCCATACTATCAGCAAATTTTTTCAACGCAATCCCTTTTTGTGCATTAACATGATTAACTTCAAGATTATTATCCCCTGAAGAAGTCACAATGAGTGTTTCATTTTCTTCAATTTTATTTTTTAAAACAGATAAGTCATCTGATTCATCCGTTTTTCGAATAAGAAATTTAAACAAATCTATTTCAGAATCATCAATAATTTCACTGTAATCGTCTATATAATGAATAGGATTTAAGTTTAATTTGATAACCGCTTCATCATATTTAAGAGGATCATCTGAATAAACACCTTTTGACGTCATAACTTTGAAAAAGGCATGTTCATTCTTCAAAAATTTAATGAGTTTTTGTGCCTCTTTTTTTGATATTGGAAAACTATTAATTTGTTTGCCTTCCTCAGTTACCGTAGCGCCCCCATTATAATTAATCATCGGTGCACTAATACCTGCTGCGTCAATTAAGGGTTTTACCTCATCATAACTTCGTCCAGTGGCAACAACAAAAGTCACTCCCATTTCTTGAGCCTTCTTAATAGCCGCTGCGTTACCCTTCGAAATACTATTTTCATTATTTAATAACGTGCCGTCCATATCTGATGCGATAATTTTAATCATACTTACTAGACACTCCTCTGATTTCAGTTTAGTAGCAACTTAAGCATAGCATGCCACCTAAATAGTGTAAACGTTAACATCTAGACAAAATTAAAAAAGACTACTAATCTATAGTAATCTTTTCTAATTTATGTTTCCTAACCTAACTAATTTAATTATCGATTGTTATGCTAATTCCCGTTAATCTATTTGAGAATATTGATAATTTACTTGCATAACTTGGATGATCATTATTAGCTTGAACAACTTGTTTAAGTGTACCAAAGTCATCCGTAATAATACCATCAACGTTCATAAATAACATCTTTTGCATAATCGTTTCATCATTTACAGTCCAAGCATAGACATCCTGGTTCTTATCATGTGCCTTGCTCACAAATGAGTCATCTAGAGTTGTAGCTTCCATAGTGTACGCATTTGCTGGTGTTTCTGGAAATGATATATTATATGGAATAATAAAACTGATATAAAGCTTTGGTGCTTGTTTTTTTACTTGTGAAACAACATCATAACTTAAAGAATGAATTCGATCCTTATCAGCTAATAGTCTTTTTTGATATTTTTTAACAAAGTTTTTAGTCATATTGGGACTATCTTGCGGAGATACTTTGATTTCAACTAATAATTTTTGATGATTCTTCTCTGCTGCCTTTAAATATTCATCGAAACTTGGAATTTTAGCTGAATAACCATTTTCACGAACAGTTAATGCTGTTAACTCGGATAATGTTAAATCATGTACTGTCCGATTAACATTCGCTAAATTTTCCAAATTTGGATCATGCATAACAACAAATTTATGGTCTTTTGTTTCTTGAATATCCATTTCGATGTAATCAGGTTTCTCTTTAGCTGTTTTTTCTAAGGCAGGAATGGTATTTTGTACACCATTTCCATCATCAACTCCACGGTGAGAAATAAGAACTGGATAGTCATTTAGCATCCCCTTTAAGTAAACATAATTATAAATAGAAGCTGTCCCTGCAACTAGTATCAGGAGAACAACGACACTAACTTTCTGTAATTTAATAAAGCGTTTCTCTTTATAGAATGTTTCTTGAACGGGTTTCAAATGCGGTTGTTGTTCTTCAAAAACATCTAGCGCAATACCTAACAACATAGTCACACTTAAAGCTAATACGATTTGTCCTAAAATTTCCAAAATAAACAGATTAAACATCACAATCATAAATGCTTGATTTTGAAAATGATTATCTACATAGTTCTGAATTAGGAACAAACTAATTTGAACAATTCCTGATATAAAAGCTATAGAAGCCGTAATTACTAATCCTTTTGTGACGGTTATCCAAAATTTGCCACGTCCAGCTTCCCAACTTTGTTTAATTAAATGACCGATTCTTTTTTCTGAACTAAACAACATAGTTGGAATAAAACTAATTAATCGGATAGAGAAGAAAAATGCTACACCATAGACTAAAAGTATTGGGCCCCAGATAGCTGGACTTGTCCACATATCTTGAAGAATAAAATCTGGAATAGTCACCTTATTTAATAAAGTAGATGTAAATAAGACTTGTCCAAATGGTAAAATTAAAACGAAGTAAAAAATAACGAGCAACGCTGTTAAAGGACGTAACTCTAAAACGTCATGAATTGATTGTTTTAATAATGACTTAAATTCAATTTTTAAATCATAACGAATAGCTTGAATACCCCTGATCATGAAAGACATTTGAATATAAACAATACTTAATATAACTAATATAACAAGGATAAACTCAATTAATAATATAGGTTTATCCTCAATAACCGAAATAATGTTAGTATAGGTTAAATATTCGACTTGGTTACTACTAAGTATCTGGCTTACCACCCAAGTTAAGATTGGTTGTACCACTGCAGATAAAATATAATTAGTAACAACTACTAAAATAAAATACAATTTCCAGTGTTGAAAAAATTCCTTATAACTTTGATTTAAAAAATGAAATGTTCTACGCATATTTTCCCCCAATTAAATATTTAATATGTACTTTATACTATCATAGCCTTACCTTTTTTTACATTTATTGACTTTATCCGCGTAAAAATTGAATCTTACTACCTTAGCGTGGTAAATTAGATAGTATCGTTTCTCATAAAAGGAGTTCATCATGTTAAAACATAAAAAAGGTTGGTTTATCTTATTATTCTTAGTCCTAATCGTCTCTATTGGTTCATTATTCTTTTTCATTCAAAATTCTCACTCCGTTTCCAATACTAATCACCAAAAAAATAGCTCTAAAAAGGTAAGTTCATCTTTACCCAAGAAAACTATTAAGAAAAATAAGCTCATTTCAAATACTAAAATAGACAGTTCGCATTGGAAATCATTTAAGGGCCAGACCGAATTTCCAATTTTAATGTATCATAGTATTTCTGTTGGAAATTCACTTCGTATTCCTGAAGCACAATTTGCCCATCAAATGCAGTGGCTTAAAAAAAATGGTTACTACACGTTATCACCTGCTGAAGCTATCGAAGTTTTTAAAACACATAAAAAACCTGCTAATAAAATTGTTTGGATTACTTTTGATGATGGTTACAAGGATAACTATGAAAAAGCTTATCCTGCTCTCAAAAAATATCATCAAAAAGCAACCATCAACTATATTACAAGCCACTTTGGCCACATAAACAAACTAACTATGCCACAAATGAACGAGATGCGAAAATCAGGTTTAGTAAGTATTCAAAGTCATACTGTCCATCATGAGGAACTTAATCAGATGACCGATGCACAACAAACTTTTGAATTTAAGAATTCGAAAAAATGGCTAAACAATAAATTTCATCAAGAGACATCAATTATTTGTTATCCAGTTGGTCGCTTCAATAACCAGACCGCTAAACTTGCTAAAGATGCAGGCTACAAACTTGGTCTAACGACATTACCAGGACTCGCTAATGAAAGCCAAGGACTATTCACCTTGCATCGTGTCCGTATCTCACCCGATTTATCAGATATTTCTTACAAGTATCTTTTAGAACACGGCATGTAAACAACACAAAAAAAAGGAATAAATCGCTGTTTGATTACAGTGATTTATTCCTTTTTTTTGTTAAACATTTTAATACACCGAAAGAATTATTTAATTAAGCTTAGTTCTAACCCTAATGCTTCTGCGACACGTGTTCCGTATTCCTTATCAGCTTGATAAAACTGTTTAGTTTCACGAATCTTTATCTCAATATCTTTAACTTGTCCCAGATTTAATTTAATATTTTCAATTAAACGTGCTTTTTCATCAGTAGGTAACAATCGATATAATTTACCGGCAGCAGTATAATAATCCTCATTTACTGAATAGTTGCCTACTTTTCCATCCAATGTATCACCATGAACTTCTGCATGGCGATTTTCTTCAGGTCCACCTAAACTGTTGGGCTCATAGTTAACATCACCGTTCTGATTTTGCGCCATTAAACCATCTCGTTCATAATTATGAACCTCATTTTTAGGACGGTTAGTTGCCAATTGTTCATAGTTAGCACCTAATCTATATCTTGCAGCATCTTTATAACCAAATAAGCGTCCTTGGAGTAATTTATCTGGTGAGGCTTCAATTCCTGGAACGAAGTTAGCTGGTGAAAATGCTAATTCTTCAATATCTTCAAAATTATTTTTTGGATTTTCATCTAAAACCATTTGGCCAATTTCAATTAATGGATAGTCCTTTTGCGAAATAACTTTCGTAACATCAAAGATATCTTGCGGATAGGCTAATCCTGCTTTGTAAGGCACAATTTGTACGGCTACTGTCCAACTGGGGTAATCTTGATCCTCAATCGCATTATACAAATCATTTTGTAAGTAATCAGAATCTTTTCCTCTTAATTCTTCAGCAACCTCATTACTTAAATTATGAACACCTTGGTTTGTTTTGAAATGATATTTAACCCAAAATTGTTCACCTTGCTTGTTTACCCATTTAAAAGTATGACTTCCATAACCGTGCATCATTCGGTAACTAGCAGGGATCCCACGATCACTCATAAGCATTGTTACTTGGTGAACTGTTTCAGGTGATAACGACCAGAAATCCCACTGCATATCCTGACTTCTAGCATGCGTTTTTGGGTCACGCTTTTGGGAATGTATAAAATCTGGGAATTTCAAAGCATCATTAATAAAGAAAACGGGCGTATTATTACCCACAATATCGTAGTTACCTTCATCTGTATAAAATCTTACTGCAAATCCTCGTACATCTCGATAAGTATCCGGATAACCTGCCTCACCAGCTACTTGTGAAAAACGGGTTATGACTGGCGTTTTCTTGCCCAAACCATTGAAAAGACCTGCCATAGTATAATCACTCATATCTCTAGTTAATTCAAAATAGCCTTTAGCCCCTGCCCCTTTTGCATGGACCACTCTTTCTGGAATACGTTCTCGATTAAAATGTGCCAATTTTTCTAGTAATTGGTAATCTTGAACTAAAACCGGTCCACGAGCCCCAGCTGTTTGTGAATTTTGATTATTCGCCCATGTTTGACCTTCATTTGTTGTTAAATCCCCCATGATGATTCCTCCTATTATCTTATTTATAAGTCCAATCCTAGCACCTAAACTGATAATTACAATTATTTTGACTTTTATAACTTGAATCGGAAAGTAGGTTTTAAATATCATAGTGAGTTCTAGTTAATGTTTATTTTTTTATCATTTTATGACATTTTAAATCAAATAATAACAAAAAGCCTTGATAACATAGTATTGTTATCAAGGTTTTAAAATTAATTTTATCTAGTTTTTTAAGAAAACTGTTACAGAAGCCGCAATTACAATTAGTATAAGACCAATAATAATAACTAACCATTCTTTACCCGTTTTTTTAGTGCGCATAACGACAATTCCTGAAATCGTTGCTCCAACAATTGAAACTTGTGAAAGGACGAATCCAGTTGCCAATCCAAGCATTGCAGGTTGAGCTGAAACTAAATAACCCAATGCTGCCATTGCAAAGAAGAAACCAGAAAAAATTTGTTTGTACGTAACACTTTGTGTAAAAATGTTATTTTTATTTTTCGTTAATTCATAAATTCCAAGAATTAATCCAAATGCTGCCATCCCGATAGCTTGTGCTAAAAACATATGCATACCATCAGTATTTTTAGTATATTGTGGAAGGATACCATATAATGAATAACCAACTTGGGCAATCAATAAGACACCAACTGCCTTTGTAAGTAGTTCTTTATTTCCAGCTGATTTCTTTTCTTGATAAGTTGTCATATAAGCTCCAACCAAGATAACAAATACAGCGATGAATCCATATAATTTTGATGAAACTGGACCCCAGTTACCAAGCATTACAACACCCCAAACTACATTTGCTGTAATTTGGAAAGCTGTTGAGATTGGCATTGCTTTAGCAGAACCTAAAGCATTTCCATCCTGATCTTTCATCCCAAAAGCCATAATAGTTAAAACATTTCCAAAGGCCCAAGCTGCCCCTGAGAAAAATGCTAACCAAAAATTAGAACCTTGTAACATGGGCATTCCCATGACTAATGAAAGGACGATTGCAACAATCAAAGTTCCCCATGTTGCTCCAAAAATACCTTGAACTGGTTTACCGCCAAAATATGATACTAAAGTTGGATATGCACTCCAACCAATAATTGCTAAAAGTGAGAAAAATAATCCTAACATATTCATTTTTATATCATCCTATCCTTATATTAATAACTATTTAATTGCTTCGCCTTCAAAATCAACATTTGATTCCAAAACGATATTTGAAAATGGTGTGATTTCACCTGTTCGTACTGTAGCAATATTATTATCATCACGACTCATCGATTTCAATTCATCATGTGAAATGAAAACAACTTCAACATCATCATCTAATAAAGCCTTGATAGCAGCATATTGTTCAGGATTAACCGTTTTAATTTCTTCAGCTAAAAAAGCTTTTTGAATTTTCATTTCAGAAAGTGTTGCAGCTAAAACATCAATAAATAATGGTAATCCACGTACGATTGAAAGATCAATTTTACGTCCATCATCCTTAATTGGTAGGCCTGAGTCACCAATTGTTAACCATTGTGTATGTCCAATTTCAGAAATAGCATTTGATAATTTTGTATTCAAAAGATTAGTTTTACGCATAATTTATCTCCCATTCAACAATTTAAATTTATTTATTAGCATCCAAAACAGCTAATACAGCAGATTCAGTTGGAATACTTGGTTGTGCACCAGCATGTGACACCGTTACAGATGAAGCAGCTGATCCATAACGCATAGCTTCAGCTAAATTATCTAAATTAGCATGTAAACGTGTTGCTGTAGCACCAATAAAAGTATCGCCGGCAGCAGTTGTATCAACAGCCTTAACCTTAAATGCTGGAACGACTCCTTCTTCACCATTATCACGCATGTAGAAAGAACCTTCTGAGCCAATTGTAATGATTACGGTATTAATTCCACGTTCAAAATAGTACGCAGCATTGTGTATCATTGAATGTTCATCAGTCACTTCTATCCCAGTCAATAAGAATGTTTCATGTTCATTTGGTGTAATAATATCAGTTAATTCTAATAATTCAGCTGGTAGTCCACCATTTTCAGGCATTGGAGCTGGGTTCAAAATTGTTTTAACACCATGTTCGCGTGCAATCTTGAAACCTTCAATAACTGATTCTGTTGGAATTTCTAATTGCGCAATCAAAAAATCTGATTCAGCAATGGCAGCTTCATGTGCGCGTACATCAGCTGGTGTCATATCAGCATTAGCGCCACCATAAATATGGATAATATTATCGCCTGTTTCGGCTGAAACAGTAATATAAGCTTGTCCAGTTTCTTCAGTATCTGAAACAATCACATGTTCAGTGCTTAAGTTTTCAACATTCATATTCTTTGAGGTATCAAATTCTTTACCAACTTTTGTAATCATGTTAGTCTTTGCACCAGAACGTGCAGCGGCAACACCTTGGTTCAATCCTTTTCCACCCATTGCTTCAACTTGATGATTTGGTGTGTGTAAAGTTTCGCCGCTAGTTGCGAAACGGGGTACAGAAACAACCTTATCAATATTAGTTGAGCCCAAAACAGTAATAACTTTTGCCATAACGTTTCTCCTTCATTTCTTTGATATATTTATCAAATAGAATGTGTATTCGATTACATCAATATAATACATATTATTTGCTTTGGCAAGCGCTTTCTGGTTTTAACTGCTAAAACTACCGACTTTTTCGCCAATTATTGACTAATACAAAAAAACCTGATGACATAAAATTGTCATCAGGTTTTTTATTAATATTAAAGTTTAATTTTGCTTACGATGTTTAATTTGTCATCAAGATCGTAAACAACTGGTTCGCCAGTTGCCATTTCAACGCCCATGATGTCTGCATCAGAGATGTTTTCAATGTATTTTGTAAGGGCACGTAATGAGTTACCATGTGCAGCAACGATTACATTTTTGCCTTCAAGTAATTTAGGAGCGATTTCGTCTTCCCAGAAAGGAATAACACGTTCCAAAGTAACTTTTAAGTTTTCGCCACCTGGGATAGCTTTAGGATCTAAATCAGCATAACGACGATCGTTAGCTGCTGAACCTTCATCAGTTGCGCTTAAAAGTGGAGGTAATGTATCGTATGAACGACGCCATACAAGAACTTGATCTTCACCGAATTGTTCTGCTGCTTCGGCTTTGTTTTGGCCTTGTAATGCACCATAATGACGTTCATTTAAGCGCCATGATTTGATTTCAGGAACCCATAATTGGTCTGAACCTTCAAGTGCGTAATGTAATGTTTTAATAGCACGTGTTAAAACAGATGTATAAGCTTGATCAAATTCGATTCCAGCTTCTTTAATCTTTTTACCAGCTGCTTGTGCTTCAGCAACGCCTTGTTCGCTCAAGTTAACATCTACCCAACCTGTGAAAAGGTTAGATAAGTTCCATTCACTTTGTCCGTGACGAATAAATACTAATTTTGCCATAAGATAAAATCCTCTTTTTCTATTTTTAGTTTACTGGTTTATTTTACACTGAAATGAAATAAATTAATAGTCTAATTTAAGCGATTTAGCTTTGCACTTTTGAGTCCCTTTAACAACTGATCAACAGCTGTTTGAACCGTTCCTAAATCAGTTGCCAAATTCATTCGAATAAAGCCTGGCGTTTCTTCACTAAACCATTGTCCATAATCAATAGCTAAGCCACACTCATTCTGAATAAATTCTTTCATCCGACTGGGATTTACATATGCTGAAAGGTCAATCCACATCAAGTATGTGCCTTCTAGTTCACTAATTTTAATTTCTGGAAATTTATTGACTAATTGGTGGCTGACTTCTAAATAATTGGTCCTTACGATACTCAGAATTTCATCTAACCAAACTGCTCCTGAACGATAAGCCGCCTCTCCAGCAACACATCCCATTAAACTACCCTCAGGTTTGTTCAAACGCTGTACCATTTTATCGTACTTAGCTCGTAATTGCGCGTTTGGAATAATGATATGCGAGTTTTGTAAAGCAGCTAAATTAAATGTTTTTGAGGGAGCATTAACGACAACCATATTATCTCGATAACGACCTTCGTCTATTGATAAAGCTGATACAAATGGTTTTTTTCCCACAATTAAATCTTGATGAATTTCATCCGAAATTACCATCACTTTATTTTCACGACAAATTTCAAAGAGTTGTGTCAGTTCAGCTTCAGTCCAGACGCGACCAACTGGATTATGCGGTGAACAATGAATAAGTAATTTAACGTGATTAGCTTTCATATCTCGTTCAATTGCTTCAAAATCCATTTCATATTGATTATTTTCATGTTTCAAAGGTGTTCGTACGATACGTCTGTTATTATCTTCAATTGCACTATAAAAAGGGTAATATACTGGTGTTTGAACTAAGACGCTATCACCTGGTTCCGTCATTAAATCGACTAATTGATATAATGAATTTACAACCCCTGTTCCAAATCTCATCCATTCCTTATGCAGTTCAATCCCATAGCGAGATTGTTGCCAATCAAAAAAGGCATCATAATATGAATCAGGAATTGTTGAATAACCAAAAACACCATGTTGTACCCGTGCTATTAAAGCATCAGTTACGGCTTTAGGTGCTTTAAAATCCATATCTGCAACCCACAGTGGCAATAATTTATCATCGCCATATTGCTCTTTTAAACTATCCCATTTAACTGAATTTGTATTTTTTCTATTCACTCTAAAATCAGCTAAAAATTTATTTTTCTTTACCATCAGTTTGACTATCCTTCCTTATTCCTTTAATTTTACCAATCCGTCCTTTAGATCCAGGAATTGACTTCACACCCAAGATATCCAAGAAGAATGTGAAAATGGGAATTCCGACAATCAAGCCCCACGTTCCAAATAATTCTTCACTGACTAACAAGATTACAAATGTAAAGAATATAGGTAGTTCTGTCCGACTTGACATAAATTTAGGATTTAATACATATGATTCTAATAAATGAACGACCATTAACATAATTAAGATGTAAACCACATCACGTACGCCACCAACCGAATAACCAACTAAACTTAATGGAATACATGAAATTAATACCCCTGCGACTGGAATTAAACTTAATAAGAAAATTAATATTCCTAAAGGCAAGAGCTGTGGCATATGCATGAAGTACAACCCAATCACAGTAATAACTGTATTAACAGTTGCGATAAAGAATTGTGCTTCAATAACGACACCAAATGATTTAACAAATTTTTCACCAAAGAAGTAAATATCCTGGAAAAACCAACCAAAATCACTTGATAAAAAGTTTTTTGAGAAATGTGTCATCTGATCTTTTTCAATCGTATAAAAGAAGCTTAAAATAAGCGATAATAAAAATGTTGCTGCCATAAAACCAATGCTCGTTATATATTGAAATACAAGCGTAAAACTACTTTTTAATTGTGGCACAATTTGAGATTTACCAATAGATTTAAGTACCCATTCCATCACAAGATTTGTATCTTTACCTGGATGACGATAAAAATTAATCACATAATGTGCCATTGAAACTGTTTGCGAAACTAAAATAGGAAAATACTTAGTAACTGCCAAATAAAGCAGCGCGATAATTGCCAGATATACTCCTATAACAATTATTCGACTATTAATTGATGAATGTCTTTGAATAACATTTATCAATCGGACTACTAAATATGTAAATATAAAAGTTAATAGAACAATGCTAATGACATCTTTCGCAAGAAAAATAACACCCATAATTACACAAAGTACAACAAATCTACGTAACTTAATATTTTCAATAAAACTTTGCCAAATTTCCAATAGACACACTCCTTTAACTATAGTCTTCATTGTACAAAATATTTACTAAAATGTCTGTAATTCTTACCTTTTTGTTCTAAAATAATTATCTCTCCGGAAAGTTGACGACTTGTCGTCTATTAAAACTTATGGTTAACTATGAAGATTGACTCTACGAAAGGAGTACTCTTGTATGGCTGAATTAATTTACAAACAACTGATTAGTAAACTTAAAAAAAGAATCGCTGCAGATGAATTTCCCGACATGAAACTCCCTGATGAACGTAGTTTGAGTGAAACTTATAAAATTAGTCGTAGTTCAGTAAAACGAGCTCTTAGCCAAATGGCTAACGACGGTATTATTTTTAAAAAACGCGGTTCCGGCACCTTCATTAATCCCTTATATTTAAAAAATAAAACCGTTTTTAATTATGAAGGCTCTAACTTAGGTGTTACAGACGGATTTGAAATGAATGGTAAAAGCCCTAAAGTTAAAGTACTAAGTTTTGAAGTTATTGCGCCCTCAGAAGATTTACAACGCAATCTTTTCTTAGACACAGATGATTTTGTCTACAAGATTGTTCGCTTACGTTTATTTGAAAAAACGCCTTTTATGATTGAAACAGGCTATATTCCAATTAAGATTGTTCCTAATTTATCTCAAACAATTGTTAAAGGATCAATTTTTAATTATTTGGAGGATATTCAGAATCAATCAGTTACTAAATCGTCGCTTTCAATCTACGCTGAACCATCAGACGAAAATGATCAAAAACTTTTAAATTTAAAACCAACTGAACCAGTTAGTATAATGGATGGTATTTTCTTCTTAGATAATGGTACCCCATTTGAATATTCAAGTATGAGATTTCATTATAAATTTTCTAAATTTAATACTTTCATGGCCGTTAAATAGGCTATTTAACGGCTTTTTATTTACTTTTTAAAATAATTGGTACGTTCCAATGAATTAAATGATTGACTTTTATTTAATGTTTGTTATTATGAACATATAGAAAGCGCTATAACTTTAGCAAATAAAACATATAGGAGTGTGTAACTATGACAGAAACTGATTTTTCATCTAAATCATATTTAGATAAAGTTGATGCTTGGTGGCGTGCAGCAAACTACCTTTCAGTTGGACAACTTTATTTAAAACAAAATCCATTATTACAAACTGAAGTCGTACCTGAAGACATCAAAGTTAACCCTATTGGTCATTGGGGAACAATCTCAGGCCAAAACTTTATTTACGCTCATTTAAACCGTGCAATTAATAAATATAACTTAAACATGTTCTATATTGAAGGACCTGGTCATGGTGGCCAAGTTATGGTTTCTAATGCTTACCTTGATGGTAGTTATACAGAAATCTACCCAACAATCACTGAAGACTTAACTGGTATGCAAAAATTGTTCAAACAATTTTCATTCCCAGGTGGTGTCGCTTCTCATGCTGCTCCTGAAACACCAGGATCAATCCATGAAGGTGGCGAATTAGGTTATTCATTATCTCATGCCGCTGGTGCTATTCTTGATAACCCTGACGTAATTGCTGCTACAGTAATTGGTGATGGTGAATCAGAAACTGGACCATTAGCAGCAAGTTGGTTCTCAAATGTCTTCATTAACCCAGTTAATGATGGTGCTGTATTACCAATCCTTGATATGAATGGTTTCAAAATCTCAAATCCTACAATTTTATCACGTAAATCTGATGCAGATTTAACAAAATACTTTGAAGGTATGGGTTGGGATCCAATTTTCGTTGAAGGAACTGATCCTGAGATCATCCATCCTGAAATGGCTAAAAAAATGGATCTTGCTATCGAAAAAATTAAAGCAATCCAAACTGAAGCTCGCAAACACCCAGCTGAAGAAGCAACAATGCCTAAATGGCCTGTTATGATTGTTCGTACACCAAAAGGCTGGACTGGTCCAGAAGTCTGGAACAACGAACCAATCGAAGGCTCATTCCGTGCTCATCAAGTTCCAATTCCTGTAGACCAACGTCACATGGAACATGTTGATGCTCTTGTTAAATGGATGAAATCATACCGTCCAGAAGAATTATTTACAAAAGACGGTCAATTAATTCCTGAACTAAAAGAAATGGCACCTAAAGGCAACCAACGTATGGCAATGAACCCTATTACTAACGGTGGTATTAATCCTCAAAAATTAGTTATGCCTGATTGGAAGAAAAATGCTGTTGATACATCAACTCCAGGTGCTGTTACAGCACAAGATATGATTATTTTCGGTGACTTCGCTCGTGATATTATTGAAGAAAACCCTAAAAACTTCCGTATCTTCGGACCAGATGAAACAAAATCAAACCGTTTGAATGCTATCTTTGAAGCTACTAACCGTCAATGGTTAGAACCAATCAAAGAAGGTAACGACGAATGGCAAAGTCCTGTAGGCCGTGTTCTTGATTCACAATTATCAGAACATCAAGCTGAAGGTTGGATGGAAGGTTATGTCTTAACTGGACGTCATGGTTTCTTCGCTAGTTATGAATCATTCTTACGTGTCGTTGATTCAATGTTGACACAACATTTCAAGTGGTTACGTAAAGCCAAAGAACAAACATGGCGTAAACAATACCCATCATTGAATGTTATTGCAACATCAACTGTATTCCAACAAGATCACAATGGTTATACTCATCAAGATCCAGGTATGCTTGGTCATTTAGCTGATAAGAAACCTGAATTTATCCGTGAATATACACCTGCTGATTCTAACAGTTTATTAGCTGTTATGAATAAGACTCTTCAAAGTGAAGAACTTATTAACTTAATCGTTTCAAGTAAACAACCACGTCCTCAATTCTACTCAGCTGATGAAGCTCAAGAACTTGTTGACAATGGTTTGAAAGTTATCGATTGGGCAAGTACTGCTAAGGGCGATGATGCTGATCTTGTTATTGCTGCTGCTGGTTCAGAACCTAACTTAGAAGCTTTAGCTGCTGTTAGTCTTTTAAACTCAGCATTCCCAGAATTGAAGATTCGTTTCATCAATATTGTAGATATCTTAAAATTACGTCATCCTAAGATTGACCCTCGTGGTTTCTCTGATGAAGAATTTGACGGTTACTTTACAACTGATAAACCAGTCGTATTCGCATTCCATGGTTTCGAAGCTATGGTTCGTGACATCTTCTATGATCGTCATAACCACAATGTTTCAATCCATGGTTACCGTGAAAATGGTGATATCACTACACCATTCGATATGCGTGTCTTGAACCAAATGGATCGTTACAACCTTGCTAAAGATGCTGTCTTACAAGCTGGCAACTTAGGCGCTGCAGGCGATAAATTTGTTAAAGAAATGGAAGCTATGGTTGCTAAACATGAATCATACATCCGTGAAAATGGTGATGATCTTCCAGAAGTTAATAACTGGAAATGGACTCCACTAAAATAGTAAAACTTTAAACGAAAAGAGAACCGCAATTGCGGTTCTCTTTTCGTTATCATTAAAAATCATTCTTTTGTGAGCTGTCCATCTCGCATAAAAAATGTTTGGTCTGTATATGCCAAGACATCTTCATCATGTGAAACCATAATAATCGTTTGTCCCGTCTTTTTAGTAATATCGGCTAGCTGGGCTGCAACTTGCTTCGCTCTTTTGCTATCTAAGCTTGCCGTTGGCTCATCAGCAAAGATGAGCTCCGGTTGCCCAAATAATGCTCTAGCGATTGCAACGCGTTGTCTTTGACCACCTGAAAGACTAGCAGGATATTGATTTCTTTGGTCCCATACACCTAAGTCACGTAACATCATTTCGGGATTACGACTTTCTTTTTTAGTTTTCATTTTATTGACTAATTCAAATTGTTCTAAAACGGTTAAAAATGGGACTAAATTAGACCCTTGTAAAATAAACCCAAATTCATTAAATCGTAACCTAGTTCGCTCTTTTTCGCTTAATTGTCCGATCTCTTGATCTTTAAAATAAATTGTTCCATCGGTTAATCCTTGTAATCCACCCATAATGGTCAGCAACGTTGTTTTTCCAGATCCTGATGGACCTGTCAAGCCAATAAACGTCCCTTTCTCAACAACTAAATCAATATTATCAAGAGCCAACTTTTTATTATCACCTTTTCCAAATGTTTTAGAAACATCAGATAATTGCATTAAACTCATTTAGACACCTCCAATTGCATCAAGTGGATCAACACGTAATATTTTAAAAATGGAGAATAGTGATCCTAGAATGATCATCAATAATAAGATAACCGAAAATCCTACGACTAAGAAGACATTATTTAAAAATGGGACGGCAGCTGGTAACGATAGCGCTGTTGCCACATCTGCAATAATACCCAATCCAATTCCTAGTAAACCTAGTAATGACGACTCCCAAATTAAGCTTTTAACCAAAGTCCCACTAGAAACTCCTTGTGCACGTAACACGCCATAAACGGCTGTTTTTTCAATGGTTAAAATATACATAAAGATACCTACGATAAACGCAATAATGACAAATAAGGCGCCAATCATTAACGTAAAGGTCTTCACTTCTGGACCATATCCCGGTATGTTGTTAATCACCTTGTCCATTGTTAATGTCGCTAATTGTTGATCTTTTTTAATTTTAGCTGAATTTTTTAAAACAACTGCATTAATTTTTTCAGTCGGATTGTCCGGGCCATAACGTAACGTTTGATAGTCAGCTAATTGTAAATAGACAACTGGTGCTGTTGTGTATTTATTACCCGTCGTTATCCCCACTACTTTATATTCTTGTTTCGCATTATTAATTTTTATTTTTTGGCCTAATTTAGTGGCATCTAATCCATTATCAACAACTACTTCGTTAACTTTCTGCGGCATTCTGCCTTGAACTAATTTAGGCTTCAAAAATTGATTAAATTGAACTCCAAAAACACTAATATTAGCTTTTGGTTCGTTTTTCCGACTAGCAACGCCCATCATTTGACCTAAATAAGCGTAGTCTGATTTTGACCCTGAAATCTTAGGAAGTGAGTCTTTTTGTATCTCGGAAGATGCCAAATTATTATTCGCATACTGACTGATAACAATGTTATCCGCATCCCAATTATCAATTGAAGACCGATTATTGTTCGCAAGCCCAAAAGCCAATCCCGTTAAAAAAAAATGAGATATGAAACTAAAAAGATGGTGAAAATAATCAGACCATACCGAAGTTTATTATATTTAATCTCTTTAACAGCTAAGTACATGTCATATTCCCCCTTATTTCTACTATATAATAACTTTGCACCAAATTAAAAGTAAACGTTTTCAGTGGAGGTTAAGAAAAAAGCATAATCCTAAAATTTAGAATCACACTCTTAAAATACTAATTTATTTGTAATCTCGCGCTGCAATAGCTTTAACACTTGTTGTTTCTTTAACAGCCTGTTTAATAATTTTTACAACATCTGAATCACTAAATGAGTTAGGGTTAACACCAGCAAATTTAATTGAGTCTCGTGCTGCCTTAATACGTGATGCTGTAATTGCTTTACCGTTACCATCTACTATGTTAGATGAACTTGTTGTATATTCATTCGAACCTGAATACGATGATGCAGCGGCTTGTTCTTCTGACGTCAACGTAGCTGACGAATTGTTTTTTATTTCTGGTATACTATACTCCGACCCATAACCACTACTTTTAGATGATGGTGTTGAACTTTTCGAACTACTTGAAGAACTGCTTGAAGAACTACTTGTTGGGTAGCCAATCGTTGCCAAATTCTTATCATTTTTTTGTTGTAAGTCTGTTGCTTTTTTCTTTAAATCTGAGTAATAATTTTTATCAATACTACTATCTTTTAAGATTTCAGTTAATTTATCGTTTGATGCTGTGTAGCTATATTCTGTATTTAAATTCATTGCTTCATTATATGTTTTTATGAATAGCGCACGTTTTTCAAGAACCGTTGTTAATTCTTTTTTCAAATTTGTTGCTCGTTTTTTAATGACTGCTGATCCATCATGATCCGCTAGCACGATGCTAATTGCATCCTTTGCTTTACTATACTGACGATCTTCAGTTTTGTTAATTACTGCCTTGTAATGTGTCACCTGTGTCTTGTAAGCTTGTGCAGTCGCATCATTTGATTTCTTTTTTAAAGCGACATCAAAATAATTTTCTGCCTCAGTATATTCTGCATCTTGAATCGCAGTTTTACCGTTCTTCATGGCTGTATTATAATTTTTATTTGCTTCTGCATGTTTCGTTAAACCGTAGCCACCAAACATACCTACTATAACAACTGCAACTAATCCCCATACCCATTTTTTCATTTTAACCACACCTCTTATCCCTATATTTATATCGCTGTTATTATATCATGGAACATCCTTCAACCGTTATTCAAAATAAGAATTTAGTCCCTGAGAGAAACTAAATTCTTATTTACTTAATTTATAATATAAGTGACAACAGCATAATAGCGCAAAGTCCAAGTACAACAGATAATCCCATTGATCTCGTACGATATGCGATTGCGAATACAACCACAGCCGCTATTAATTTTGTGACGTTATCTACGCCCACAAATTGAAAACTTGAATCAATAAAAAGGTCTTTAAAAACTAATGCTGAAAATAACGCAACGGGTACATACTTCATCCATTCATTAAACCATTCTGGGATTTCTCGAGATGAAAAAATTCGTAATGGAATAAATCGCGGTAAATATGCAACAATTGCAGATAAAATAATTAATAAAAAATGATCCATTGTTGTCATTTCCATAGTTAACTTTCCTCAGAAACTTTAGACTTTCTACTTATTGTATGTCGACTTGCTTTTGGTTTAATCGTATTTAATAATTTATTTCGTTTACCTTTTCTAACAATTTCATGTTCAATAATAAATCCAACAAAGGAAGCTAGTAAAGTTGCTACAACTAATCCCATCGTACTTTGGAACAATGACATGAAAATAATTGCTAAAATACCTGAAAGAATACTAATAATAATTGTGAGATAATTTTTAAGTTGCATGACTATCATGTAAATAAATAATGAAGTTAATGCAAATTCAACAATGCTTAAATTAATTTTTAACCCAGCACCAATTAAACTACCTGCAATATTACTCATCGTCCAAAATAATAATGAATAATGTTCAACCATCAAGGCATCTTTTGGTTTCCATTCTTTATCTGTTGCAAATTTTAAATAGTTTACTGCGTAATTTTCATCGTTTAGTGATGCCGCAAATATGTATAAAAACTTACGACTAGTTCCTCGAATGTACTGTGACAAACTAGCACCTAATAACGCATACCGTAATTCTAAGAAAAATAGCATAGTAACAATTGAAAGAATTGGCGACTGAATCGTCAACATTGATGCAATTAAAAACTGTGCACCACCTGAAAAGACAAGTATGGAAACTAATCCTGCTAATATCGTATTGAAGCCTGCTGCATGCAACAAAATACCACATGCGAGTCCAATTGGGACGTAACTCAGGCAAAGCGGCATCGCAATTTTAAGAACTGTGAGCCAGCGTTTCTCTGTTTCTTTCACGATAGTCCTCCAATAATATAAAGTTGGTTTAACGATATAAATTATAGCATACATCTGTTTCTTAATACTCATTATTTAGTAACTCTAATCAAAAAGTTATCCAATAATGATCTGTTCTGATGGAAAACGATACTTTTCATCCCGTTCTTTTTTCGAAACAAAGAATATTAACATGTATAACATCCCTACGCGTCCAACAAACATCAAAATAATAATGACCATTTTACCGATAATGCTTAATGAACTGGTAATTCCCGTTGATAATCCCGTCGTTCCAAAAGCAGAAGTTACTTCTACAATCAGCGAAATCAACGAATGATTCTCCGTAATACTTAAAATAAAGACCGCGATTAAACACATAAATATCGATAGGTTAACAACTACTACTGATTTTTGAATATCATTTTCATGAATCCTTCTATTAAAAATATTCACATTCTTATGTCCACGAATAAACGATAACAAATATAATCCTAAAATCCCAATTGTTGTTGTTCGAACACCACCACCAACTGAACTTGGACTAGCACCAATAAACATTAACATAGAAAAAATCAATAAGGTTGTCGTATTAAAATCACTAATTTGATTAATTTGTAGTCCGGCATTACGCGTTGTAATACTATAAAACATAGCTGTCATAACTCTCTCAACGAAATCCTTATGTGCAAAATAACCATTATGTTCAGATAAGAAAATTAATATTGTTCCAATAAAGAAAAATCCAATCGCAAAACTACCTGCTAATTTTGTAAATAATGAAAATCTAAATTTTTTATGTCCTGGTTTGAACCACGTAACCTTGATCCACGCTAAAATTTCAATAATAACGGGAAATCCTAAACCACCTATAAAAATTAAAATCATAATTAAAAATAAAAAGACGTAATCTTTCGAATAAGGGATAATAGATTTCCCAGTAACGTCAAATCCCGCATTTGTTAACGCAGATATTGCAATATAAAAGCCATCAAAAATTGACGCAGCTAGATGTTCAAAGCCATCACGTACATATAAATAAATTGAAAATATCACACCAAAAAAAGCTTGAATCCCTAGCATAATGCCGAAAATTGAATAAACTAAACGAACATTTCCACTTAAATGCGGTTGATTCATATCAGTTTGAATTAGCCTGCGTTGTTGCAACCCAATGCGTCGACCAGCAATTACCATAATAAACGTTGAGAGCATTGTTATACCAAAACCACCTATTTGAAAAAGCATTTCTAGTAAGATGATACCGTTATTGTTATAGACTTGCTCTAACGGAAATGTGGTTAATCCTGTAACACTAACCGTTGAGACTGCCATGAATATTGTATCAATAAATGGCACACTAGCACCAGGTTGTTTGAAGAACGGAAGGCATAATAAAATACTTGTTACTACAATCAATGCTAAATAGTAAAAGACAACAATTTGTACGGGAGAGGCCAACAAACTAGCTTTATCTAGATATTTCTGGATCCACCTATTCATTCTGACTTCCCCCTTTTAGTTTAATTTAAAAAAAGAGATTAGCGCTAAGTACGCACGCTAATCTCTAATCCTGATTATTTAATTAATTCTAATCCTGCATAACTAACAACAATTTTATGTTTTAATTCTTCAGCTGTTTCATTCTTAATAAATTCCTTATCGAATTTAATAATAGCCGAATTTTTTAGTTGTTTTTCAACGACACCAGTAAAGAACTCGTTATTTGTTTCAAAACTAACACGTGTATCAGCTGGAAATGGAATTCCTTTTTCGTTAACTTCAACATTTTTTTCATCAAAATGACTTAACATAATTTGGCCTCCTATTGTTTTAAATATTAATAGTAACAGTATACCGCTTTTTAGTTATTATTACGACCATTAGGACTAAGATTAAGAACCTCAATTTAATTAACCCATTCTAAATATATTCAATCAAAAAAATAGAGCCCGCAAAATTAATTTTGCGTAACTCTATTTAATAATCTATTTTTCTAAATCTTGTAATTTTTGATTATCATCTAATTGTGATTTACCAGCAAGTCCAACTCTTTGAAGAATTTGCATAGCAACCCATAATAGAACTAATGAAACGATAGCGAAGATTGCAAGAACAAATACGCTCATGCCAATTTGTCCACTAACCATTCCAGAAGTTAATGACTCACGGAACCCTAAGGTTGAGTATGTCATTGGTAAGAATGGATGGATGGCATTAAAAAAGCTATTCGTAACTTCCATTGGGAACGTACCACCAGCGCCACCTAATTGTAACATCAAGAGAACCATGGCCACGAATCGACCAGGATTATCAAATGCCATAGCAAGTGCCATAACAAGATACATCGATGTTAACGAGAATACTGTTGCAATTAAGTAAGTTTCAGCAATATGGTCTGCTTGTAATCCAAACATAAGCATCCCTGTAACTTCAACAAGTGCCATACCAAGGGCAACGACAGTTCCAATAGCAACTTTACTCCAGAACCAAGCTGTTGCTGATTGACCTTCAGTTGAAATTTTACGGATTGGGAATGCAAAGTTAAAGACGATTGCCCCAACGTATAATGCAAGTGAAAGAACATATGGTGCTAAAGCATGTCCATAGTTAGGAACATAACTGTAATTCTTATGTTCCAATTCTGAAGGTGCTGCAAACATATTAGCTGTCTTGTTAGTTGCTTTAATTCCATTAACTGTATCTGATCCTGTTTTAAGAGCAGTAGCTAATGTTTTTGACCCTTTTTTAAGTGATTTAGAACCATCACCTAATTTAGCTGAGTTATCATCTAATTTTTGAGTCCCTGCAGCTAATTTATCAACTCCAGCAACAAGTGTTGGTACTTGTTCATTCAAGCTTACTAAACCATTTGATAATGTACCTGAGCCAGTAGCTAATTGACTAACTCCTGATGTCAATGTTGGTACTGATCCATTCAATGTTGATAATCCAGTACTTAATTGACTCGAGCCTGATACTAAGGCACTGTTGTTTCCAATTAATGTTTTAGAACCATTATTAGCACTTAATACACCTGCAGTGTATTTTTGTACACTTGGAATTAAGCCAGGAGTTTTATCTGTACCATTTAACCCAGCCATAATTTGACCTAATCCAGCATTTAGTAAGTCTGTTGCTTGGATAGCACCATAAGGACTTTCCTTTGTGCCAGAACCTGTCTGCGTTAAACCAGTTTTAACAGTATTTAATCCAGCCATTAGTTTATCAATGGCTTTCTTAGCACCTGCTGTTACTTGTGGTTCTTGAGCAGATAACTCGGCAACACCCGCCTTTAATGCTTGTAATTTAGGTAGTAATTCTTGAATAGCTGCTAATTCTTTTTGAATCGATTTTAATTTGTCACCGTTATCAGTCAACGGTGTTGTCATATCAGATAAATCTGTTTTAATTTTTGTTGTATTATTACCTGATGCTGCTAAACTTGTGCCAGCAGTTTGAAGATTACTTCCTAATCCATTAACAGAAGCAGCAATACTTTTTGCTAACGTTGGATTAGATTTCTCTAAAGCTGCAAAATCAGGTGATTTTACAAAGGTAACTAAAGCACCCATATTACTTTGCGCATCCTTAAGTTGTGCAGCAACACTGGATGCGTTAGTTGTACTATAAAGACTATTATTTAATTCACTCAATTGTGAACCAGCATCTGTTGCTTTAGCGGCAACAAGTTTAGTATTAGCTCCAATTTGAGTTAAATCGGCTGTTAATTTTTTAGCATCAATATTAGGCGCATTTGTGCCATTTAATTCAGAATTCAACTTAGAAATTCCTGAATCTAATGCTGTAAATCCAGCCATTAATTTTGCCATTTCAGCTTGTGAATCTGGACTATTTAATTGTGTATCTAAAGTTGCAGCAGACTCCTTCAAGCTTTTAGTTAACGATTGGTTACCCGCTTGAACTGTTGTAATACCACCTCTTAAGGTAATTATTCCATCATTTAATGCTTGAGAATTTGAACTTAATTGACTCAAACCACTATTTAATTCAGTAACTCCATTAGTATAACCTTTTACACCACTTGCTAATGTTGTTGAGCCAGTATCTAGTTTCGATACACCTGAAGCTAATGTACCTGTACTATTATTAAGTTTTGATAATCCAGCACTTAAAGAACCAGCGCCTGTTGCTAATTTTTGAACACCATTTTTTAATGGAACAACACTAGTTGAAAGTGTTTGAACACCATTATTAACAGTTCCTACACCAGTAATGTAGCTATTTAAGCCATCATTCAATGTTACTGTACCATCAGACAATGTTTTAGAACCACTTGCAGCTGTCTTAAAGCCTTTACCGATTGTTTTAACTTGGCCGAAAATAGCTGTTGCATATGCTTTCGTGACTGATTCACGAATTTGGCTATTTAATTGTTTTGCTGCTGTTTCACTGATAACTTCACCAATGTAGTTACGAGATGCATTAGTATCGTACGTGATTTTCATCTTTTTAGGATTTGTATCCATTAAAGTTGCAGCATTTGAAGAGAAGTTTTTAGGCAACGTAATTGTTGTATAGTACTTGTTGTCTTTCATTCCTTGTTTTGCTTGTTTTGCAGAAACGAATGTCCACTTCAATTGGTCATTATTCTTCAACTCTTTTACAAGTTGATCACCAACATCCAATGTCGTTCCATTATATTTAACAGATTCATCGTTATTAACGACTGCTACTGGTAAATCACTTGTTTTGCCATATGGATCCCAAACTGATTTCAAGAAGAAAGCAGCATACAGAATCGGAATAAGCATCATAACAATTGTTGAAACTAGAAGTATTCTATTCTTTCCAACAAATTTAAATTCATTCTTAATCATTTTCATTAAAATTGGTGCCCCCTAAATTAATTATTTCTACTATAAAATTTTATCGATACGTTATAATATACATCAAATGTCCACGAACAACAAATTTTTATTTTCTTTTTAATGTTTTTTTAATCTTACACGACTAAATTGCCCATATAGACAAAAAAATCACCCTAGAAATCAGAGATGATTTTATTGATTTAAAATAAATTTCCAAAGAAGTTAGTAATTGCACGCCACATAATAACAAAAATGTTAGCTTTTTCAATGGCATCTTTATTCGTTCCTGTAACAGAAAGTGATTTTTTGCCATCAACATAAGATAACGCATTATCTTTACCAGTTAATTTAAGCGTTCCAATATCACTATTAGCCTTAATTGGGGCTTCTAATCCTGTTTTCTTAACTAAATCAGTATTTTCTGATACTTTAGCTGAAATAATCGACTTAACTGTTTCGCCTTTTTTCAACCAAACTTTTTGATTAGATTTAAGCATAACTTTAGTTGTTAATTCTTTACCATGAAATACAGGTAAACTATCGGCGTTTTTAAATATTGTACCAGCCTTGATTGTTTCCACGTTGAACATGTCAAATACATATGACATTATTTTTTGTGTATCTGTAAAACGACTTACATCCGTTTCACTCTTGTGTGATGATCCTAAAACGACCGTAATAATTCGATGACCATCTTTTTTTACAGTTCCTGTAAAACATTCACCAGCTTTGTCAGAAGTACCTGTCTTCAATCCATCAACAGGTAATTCTGTATATGCCTTAGCTAAACCAGGTAACATCCAGTTCCAGTTTTCCATTAGTGTTTGGTCAGATGTTCCTTTATCGAAATATTTACGTTTGATACTTGTTGTTTTTAATACTTCTGGGTACTTTTTAAGTAAGTTTTTAGCAACAATTCCCATATCTTTGGCAGTTAATTCATTTTCATCTGATGCGGCTGAACCGGGGTATCGATCAGCTTTACTGATATCGCTATTAGTTAAACCAGAAACGTTATCAATCTTAGCATCTGTAATTCCCCATGACTTAACCTTTGCACGCATTAATGTTACGAAATCTTTTTGCGATCCCGATACTTCATGAGCAAGTGCCATAATAGCCCCATTTGCTGAGTAAATTAAACTAGCATCATACAGTTGTTTAACTGTGTATGATTTCGTTTTACTCAACGGAACGTTTGATAATGATGTATCCTGGCTAATTTTATAAGAATCGTTATCAATCTTAACTTTTTGATCCCAAGTTAATTTACCACTTTTAATTTGATCTAAAATAACATCAATCGAAATTAATTTTGTCATTGATGCAATTGGTAAAACAGCATCAGCATTTTTTTCATAGATTACTTGTCCAGTATCTGCATCAATTGCTAAAGCAGCTTTAGCTGTTAAATTAATAGCGCTTGAACTGGTTGTTGCAGCTGATACAGATTTAACCTCATCTTGAAGTCCCATTGCTGAAACCCCAGTAAATAGTGCTGCCCCTGAAATAAGCCCAATTACGAATTTCTTTGTACGTTTTAAAAATATCATTTTCTCTTTACCCTCTTAACTTCTCTTATTCATTTAAGAATACCCAATAATAGCTATTCTTGCAACTGTTCTTCTTGCTTTCTAGTTAATTTTATATTCTTACCCAATGGTAAATGAATAACAAAACTAGTTAGCTCTTCATTTGAGACAACATATATGTACCCACCGTGGAGCGTGACAATACTTTGAGCAATGGCAAGCCCTAATCCAGTTCCGCCCGTTTTTTGTGAACGAGATTCTTCCACTCGGTAAAACCGATCAAATAATTGATTAAGTGATTGTTCAGGTATTTTAGGGCCATCATTAGTTACTTTTACGATAACTTCCTGACCAATTTTTTCTGCTTCTAAATAAATATGTTTACCGCCTGCCCCATATTTTAAGGCATTTGATATTAAATTATTAAAAACACGGCCTAATTTTTCAGTATCAGCTTCCATCATTAACGGGTTAGGGTTCGTATTGCTACTAATTGTCATTTCTTTATTTTTAGCTTCAAGTTCAAAACTAGCTGCCAATTGTTCTAACATTTGATTCATATCAAAATTAATCGCATTAATTGGCGTCGACGTCTGTCGCACTTTTGTGTATTCAAATAAATCTTCTACTAAAACCTTCATCTGCTTTGATTTCACAAATGCTGTATGTGTGTAAGATAGTAAATCTTCTTGCGAATTATATTGATTATCTTCTATTAAACCTAAGTAACCGATAATTGATGTCAATGGTGTTCGAATATCGTGACTAACATTGGTAATCAGCTCATCCTTTGAATTCTCAATTCGACGTTCTTCTTCCATTGATTCAATCGTACTTTGAACCAAAGCATTAATACTTGAAACGACCCGCGCCATATCACCTTGTAGTTTAAAAGGAATTTGATGATCGTAATGACCGTCCGCAATATAATGCAATTCTGAAATAACATGACGTAACTGCATTTGATGATAACGTCGAATTAGTCGCCAATAGAGCACGACAACGTCCACAATAAGCATGAACGCAACAAAAACATTCCCCCAACTCCAGACATTGAAATCATTCGGCCCAAAAGTTAATGCCGTCTTAATTTGAAAAATACCATTCTCAAGTCCTGGGTTTGAAGCAATCGTCTGATTTAATAGAATAAAAATTGATAAATTCAGTAAAATTAATAGAATAATCGTGATGAATCCTTCCGCGATTAATTCACTTTTTTCTCTACCAGTTAATTTCAAAAATAACCCCTCACTAATGCATTTCTATCTTGTATCCAACGCCCCAGACGGTTTTGATAATATCATCACCGTTTGTTGCTGCTTCAATTTTATCACGTAAATGGCTCACATGGACCATTACTGTTTTGGCAGAAATAATTGATTCTTGTTGCCAAACTTGTTCAAAAATATCATCCGCAGAGTACACATGATTTGGATGTGAGGCTAATAAATATAAAATACCGAATTCTAAAGCAGTTAATTGAATATCACTACCTTCAACTGTTTGAACTTCATGAGAATCTTTTTTAATAATTAGCGGTCCTATTTCAAGTGCAACATCAGGTGCCGGATTCGAGTTTTGGCTACGACGGAGTAATGATTTAACACGTGCCATAATTTCTAATGGGTTAAATGGCTTAACAACATAATCATCAGCACCTGTAATCAGTCCACGAATTTTGTCCATATCTTCTGTTTTAGCAGAAACCATTAATATTGGAATTTCTGAAGTTTTACGAACCTCTTTAATGACATCCATTCCGTTCATTTTAGGCATCATAACGTCGAGAATCATTACACCGATTTCTGGCATTTCTTCTAATTTTTCAATCGCTTCAAGTCCATTTTGAGCAGTAATTGCTTCGTAACCTTCATTTTTTAAATAAATAGAGATTAAATCAACGATTTCTTTTTCATCATCTACAACTAAAATTTTCATTGGATATCTCCTGACTTTTCTTTACTTATAGTATATTGTATCAAATATCACACACGATAACTTTAAAGAATTGGTTAAATCTACTTAATCTAAGTAGTACAAAAAAAGCTTTCGTAAAAAACGAAAGCTTTCCATTTTTTATTATCCACGTTCTAATAAGTAGTTAAATAAACCGCCCATTGTTTTATCTGATAACTCAATCTCTTTACCAGATTCCGTTACTTTAGTAATTTTATAATAATCTTCAAACTCAGGTACTTCCAATTGCATCATCGCAACAAAAGCTGCTGCCGTTTTATAAGTTGCTTGTAGCTGTTCCCCATGAACGTAATCAATAATTAACATATTCGTAACCCCCTATAATATTTATACTCGTAGTGTAGTCTATAAATTTAAATACTTCCACAATTGATACTTATTTTTAAGTAAATTAATATTTCTAACTAATGTCGTATTCCTTTTACTGTATACAATGATTTTGCATCAAATCATGATTAATCATTAGAGTCTTATTTATAATTTAAAACTCTCCATTAAAAAAGACGTAACTTCTTTCATCTGAAAGAAATCACGCCTTTTTAATTATTATTTAACTGAGTAATTAGGTGCTTCTTTGGTAATTTGAACATCATGTGGATGTGATTCAATTAAACCAGCACCTGAAATTTGAACAAATTGTGCGTCATCTTGTAATGCCTTCAATGTTCCAGCACCAACGTAACCCATACCTGAATGTAAGCCTCCAACCATTTGGAAAACAATATCAGCTAAACTACCCTTGTATGATACACGACCTTCAATACCTTCTGGCACTAACTTATTAGCTTCATTTACGCCACTTTGGAAGTAACGATCAGAAGAACCATTTGATTGTTCCATAGCTGCTAAACTTCCCATACCTCGGTAAACTTTGAAACGACGACCTTCATAAATTTCAAATTCACCAGGAGCTTCATCAGTTCCAGCTAACATACTACCTAACATCACAGCGTTACCACCGGCAGCAAGGGCTTTAACGATATCACCAGAGTATTTAATACCCCCATCAGCGATGATTGTTTTACCATATTCACGAGCTACTTCAGCAGCGTCATAAATAGCTGTTAATTGCGGAACACCAACACCAGCAACAATCCGTGTTGTACAGATTGATCCAGGTCCTATTCCAACTTTAACAACATCAACGCCAGCATCATAAAGGGCACGAGTTGCTTCGCCAGTTGCGACATTACCTGCGATTAAAGTTGCTTCTGGGAATTGTGCTCTGATTTCAGTAATTTTACGGATAACACCGGCTGAATGACCATGAGCAGTATCGATAACTAAAGCATCAACACCAGCATCTAGTAAAGCTGTAGCACGTTCAAATGTATCACTTGTAACACCAACAGCGGCAGCAGCAAGTAAGCGGCCATGTTCATCTTTAGCTGCGTTAGGAAATTCAACAACTTTTTCGATATCTTTAATTGTTATTAAACCAGTTAAACGACCATTTTTATCAATGATTGGTAATTTTTCAATTTTATTTTTTTGGAGTATTTTTTCAGCTTCTTTAAGCGAAGTACCTTCCGCAGCTGTTACTAATCCTTCTTTAGTCATAACACTATCAATTAGGACTGACATATCAGAAACAAAACGTAGATCACGATTCGTAATGATACCAATCAATAAGCGATTTTCTAATGTTTCAACGATTGGAACACCACTAATACGGTAACGTTTCATCAATTGTTCAGCATCTGCAACAGAATGTTGCGGTGTTAAATAGAAAGGATCAATAATAACGCCACTTTCAGAACGTTTTACTTTTCTGACTTCTTCAGCTTGTTGTTCGATACTCATATTTTTATGAATAACACCTAAGCCACCTTGGCGAGCCATAGCAATCGCCATTTTAGAATCTGTAACAGTATCCATGCTAGCACTTAAAATTGGGACATTTAATTTGATATTCTTAGCTAATTGTACACTGATATCAACCTCGTTCGGTAATACATGACTTTCTGCAGGTATTAACAACACGTCATCAAAAGTAAATCCTTTTTTAACGAACTTCGTTTCCCAATTTGACATTTTAAAACCAGCTTTCTACTTTTATTTTGTTTACTAACATACCAGATAAACTCAACATTGGTCAAGGTTATCGTCCGATTCTTATTAACCTATAATCGTTTTTAACTGTAACAAAAAAGAGTTCAAAAATTTTACCTGAACTCTTTTCAAGATATCAATCAATTTAAAACATTGTTCGGTTGATATTATAGCGACGTTTAACGTAAATTCTAACTGCAAATGCGATTAATGCAATTACAAGATAAACAGGGGCTGGCAACAATGCATTAAGTGGTCCTGGAATCAATGCCACTAACATGTAGGCAAGAATCCATACTGCAAGAAAGGCTACAAATACTAGTAATGTAACCCAGAAAGCTGGTTTGTCTTCTTTTTTGACGTTTGGGCCATATTTTTTGTAGAAGAGCGCTGCTCCAATACCACCCAAAATTGATGTGATTAGTAGTGTTAATAATCCACCAGCACCAGAAGCTTCTGCTTGCGTACTTGTTTTACTCATTAATCCCATAACACCGTACATACCAGCAAAAATTAATAACATCATCAACCCATTATCTAAAGCTGTTAACCAAAAACTACTTGTTGGTTCTGCAGCTTTTTTCTGTGGGCCCATAATGATATCAGTTGCTTTTGTACTAACAGGACCATATAGTTTAGTTGCTGTTACACCTTTATGCTGTTCGGTGCGAAGTTCTGCAACAATTTCACCAATGACCGTATTTCGTTTTTCATCATTAATTTTTGAATCTTTCAAAATACTATTTAAACGGTAAACATAATCTTCATTACGCTTCGTTAATCCCGCAAAGGGTCCTTTATCCTGTAACTTCGTTTCTTTTTCTAAATGTTCTTTTTGTTTTGCTGCAGCTGTCGCATTTCTCTCTTCAACTGATGTTTCTTCGACTTTGTTTTCTTCTGACATGACTAACAACCCCTACTGACTTATTTTATTTAGACGTTAAATCTGAACTCAATAATATCGCCATCTTGTACGACATATTCTTTACCTTCGGAACGTAAACGACCAGCTTCACGAACTGCTGCGACGCTTCCATTTTTATCTAAATCAGCAAATGACATTGTTTCAGCACGGATAAATCCACGTTCAAAATCTGAATGGATAATTCCGGCAACTTGAGGTGCTTTCATCCCTTGTTTAAAGGTCCATGCTCGTGTTTCGGCACCACCAGCAGTAAAGAAAGTTGCTAAACCTAGTAATTTATAAGATGCCCTGATTAAGCGATCAAGTCCTGATTCTTCAACACCAGCAGCTTCAAGGAAATCAAGTTTATCTTCATCATCTAGTTCAGCAATTTCTTCTTCTGTTTTAGCAGAAACGGCTAAACATTCTGAACCTTCTTCTTTTGCAAAGGCTTCAATTAATTTTACATACTTATTAGCATCTGGGTCAGCCATGTCATCTTCAGCAATATTAGCGACATAAAGAACTGGTTTGTTCGTTAATAAAAACATACCTTTAACATATTTTTCTTCTTCTTCATCAAATTCAATTGAGCGAACGGCATGTCCAGCTTCAAGAACTGGTTTGATTTTTTGTAAAATACTGAATTCAGCCAACGCATCTTTATCTTTTGTTCTAGCCACTTTTTCAACTTTAGCATAACGTTTTGTCACACTATCTAAATCTGCAAAAACAAGTTCTAAGTTGATTGTTTCAATATCGTCCATTGGATCCACTTTATCAGAAACATGTGTGATATTATCATCGTCAAATGCACGAACAACGTGCACAATAGCATCAACTTGACGAATATTTTCTAAAAATTTATTACCAAGTCCTTCACCTTTACTTGCGCCTTTAACAATACCGGCAATATCCGTAAATTCAAAAGTTGTATGAATAATTTTTTTAGCAGGGACTACTTCATCGATACGTGCTAATCGTTTATCTGGAACTTCAACCATCCCAACGTTTGGATCGATTGTCGCAAATGGGTAATTAGCCATTTCCGCGCCTGCTTTTGTAATTGCGTTAAATAAAGTTGATTTACCTACGTTTGGTAATCCTACGATTCCTGCCGTTAATGCCATAATTAGACGTCACTCTTTTCATTTATTTTGTATTATCTTCTGTTGTTGCTTTTTCTAACATTTTTTTCATCTTTTTTTCAAATTCTCGTCTAGGTAATAGAATAAGGTGCCCGCATCCTAAACACTTAATGCGAATATCCATTCCCATTCGCACGATTTCCCAGCGGTTAGTCCCACAAGGATGTGGTTTTTTCATTTCAACAATATCATGTAAGTCATACATACTGACTAACCTCCTAGTCTAGTGAAATATCAAGTAAGTCCAAAATACGGTTCAAATCATCCGTTGATAAGTAGTCAATTTCTATCTTACCTTTATGATTTTTTTTGCTCTGTTGGATAGAAACTTGTGTTCCAAATTTTTCTTTTAACAAGTTCTCACTTTGTTGAACATAAATTGATTTTTCAACTTCGTTCACTTTTTTAGTATTCTTTTTAATTTCGCCGTTCATTTGGGCAATTACTTTTTCCAACTCACGAACAGTTAGATTTTCTTTAACTGTTCTTTTAGCTAATGCCCCAATTTTTTGTTTATCTTTAAGTGACAGCAATGTTCTTGCTTGACCCATCGATAACTGATCAACTTGGAGTAATTCTTTAACTGAGTTGGGCAATCCTAATAAACGCAAATAATTAGCAATATAAGGACGACTTTTGCCTAATCGCTCTGAAACTTGTGACTGCGTTAAGTTTAATTTTTCCATCAACATGTTATAAGCTTCTGCCTCTTCTAAAGGAGACAATTCTTCACGTTGTAAATTTTCCAAAATAGCAACTTCCATCATTGCTTCTTCTGTCATCGTTCTAATAATTGCAGGGACATCTGTTAGTCCTGCTAATTTAGACGCACGGAAACGACGTTCTCCTGCAATGATTTCATAACCCTTAATGACTGATTCTCTTACAATAATTGGTTGGAAGACACCTGATTTTTTGATAGACGCAGCTAATTCTTTTAGGGCATCTTCATCAAATGTTTTACGAGGTTGGTAAGGATTAGGGCGAATTTCAGCTAAGTTTAAACGAACAACAGATTCTTTTGTATCATCATATTGATCAAGTTCATCCTGAAATAACGCGTTAATCCCTTTTCCAAGACCTTTTTTATTATTTACCATGCGCTTTTAACACTTCCTTTGCCAATTCCATATAGACTTGAGCACCCTTCGACTTAGGATCGTAATCAATAATTGCCATCCCATGGCTAGGTGCTTCAGACAAGCGGACATTTCGCGGAATAATTGTCTTGTAGACTTTTTCTGCAAAATATTTTTGCACCTCAGACACAACTTCTGCGCCTAAATTTGTACGTGCATCATACATTGTCATTAAAACGCCTTCAATGGCTAAATCTGGATTAAAATGCTTTTGAACTAAACGAATTGTGTTAAGCAATTGGCTTAAACCTTCCAAAGCATAGTATTCACTTTGAACAGGAATTAAAATTGATTTACTAGCTGTAAAGGCATTAATTGTAATCAATCCAAGTGATGGCGGGCAATCTATTAAAATATAATCATACTGATCTTCAATTGTTTTAACGGCATCCAATAATCTTGTTTCACGAGCCATTTGCGGTGTTAATTCAATCTCAGCACCAGCCAATTGAATGGTTGCCGGAACGATATCTAATCCTTTATGACTAGTAGCTAGAATTGTCTCCTTAATTGGAAATTCATTAACTAAAACATCATAAATATCTTTTTTTATTGTTGATTTTTCAATACCAACACCACTTGTTGAATTTCCTTGAGCATCCGTATCTATTAATAAAACACGCTTGCCTAGCTCGGCTAAACAAGCGCCTAAATTCACACTCGTTGTTGTTTTACCAACGCCACCTTTTTGGTTTGCTAATGAAATAACAATTCCCATGTTTGATTAACCCTCCTTTTTTGATTCAATCACATCAATAATAACGCGATACCCTGAATCAGTTTTTTCTTGTTTTGATTTAATCGTTACACCGTTATTTTCTATAACTTGAACCGCTTGTTTTAGGGTATTAATCACTAATCTTTTATCAGGATTACCTTTTTTCGTGTTTTTCTTTTCAGACACTTTTGATTCTGGTTTAATTTTATTAGCTGAAATTAACTTTTCGGTTTCTTTCACTGTTAATTTCTCTTTTAAAATACGTTTTAATAATTTTTTTTGATTGCTAGCTGATAAACTAACCATTGCTCTTCCGTGACGTTCGGATATCTGTTGCGCCATAATGGACGTTTGTACGTCATGTTCTAATTTTAATAAACGCAATTTATTAGCAACAAATGCTTGGCTTTTACCCATATCTTCAGCTAATTTTGACTGTGATAAGTGGTTTAAACTCATTAGTTTACTGTAGGCCTCTGCTTCTTCAATTGCTGTTAGTTCCTCACGTTGTAAATTTTCAATTAGTGCCATCGAAGCCGCTTGGTCGTCGTCCATTTTCTGAACAATTGCCGGAATTTTTTTCCATCCTAATGAAGATGCTGCCCGAAAACGACGTTCCCCAGCAATAATCTCATATTTTCCAGTCTCATACTCTCGCAAAATAATAGGCTGCAATAACCCGTGTTCTTTAAGGGTTTGTGCTAATTCATCAATTTTTTGATCATCAAAGACACGACGAGGTTGGAAGCGATTGGGTACAATAGTCGTAACAGAAATGTCACTAACCTTCGTTTGATTCGTTTCATCTTCTTGTTCTTGTTGATTTTTACGATTTCCTAAAAATGAAAATGCCATTTTCCGACGACCTCCTGACTATATCTTATTTACAAGTGGGGTACGTCCAGGTACACCCGCTTTTCTAGGGTATTTTTTAGGACTTAATTTGACTTTATCAACGACTAATAGATGACGTTCGTCATCTGAAATTGGTAAAGTAAATTCATGATTAGCCACAACTTGACCACCTAAAAGCTTGATAGCATATTCGGCATCGACTAATTCTTCGTCCATTTTTTGAGCTTTGAGAGCGATAAATTGACCATTTAATTTAACTAAAGGTAAGCACAATTCAGATAGTACGCTCAATCTTGCAACAGCACGAGCTGTCACGATATCATATTGTTCTCTATATAAACTTTTTTTACCTGCAAATTCTTCAGCACGATTATGAAAAAAAGCAACCCCTGTAATATCTAATTTGTCCGCCAATTCATTTAAAAAGTTGATACGTTTATTCAACGAATCAACAATAGTCACCGTTAATTGCGGAAAAGCAATCTTCAGTGGAATTGAAGGGAAGCCGGCACCTGCGCCGACGTCACAAATAGATAAGGGCTCGCTTTGTATTTCTTTTGAATAAAAAGCAGGCGTTAAAGAATCATAAAAATGTTTCAAATAAACGTCTGATTTTTCTGTAATAGCAGTCAGATTAAGGTTTTCATTTGTCATTACTAAAAATTCATAGTA